>NZ_JBSFLV010000043.1:0-74833 GCF_053599215.1 Streptomyces sp. NPDC001002
GGCCCAGGCGGGACCGGAGTTGGTCGACGAGCGGGGACAAGTACGAGCGGCCCCGATCGCCCGACTGGCCAGGGAGAGCGCCCTGCTCGACAGAACGGAGAACGTCCAGCGCCTGGACGCCCTCGACGTCTCCTACCGTCAACTCGGCGGCAGATACGCGGAGTTCGCCGACCTCCTGGCGGCCCGCCGTGAGCGCCTGCTCGACGAGGCGCGCGGCGACATCGAGGACTTCGCGCTGCTGGCCGAGTCCTGGGAGGCGCTCGTGGAGGCCGCCCGGCACACCCCGGTGCAGACGGAGCGGCCGGCGTGAGCGCGACGCAGGTTCAGGAATCCGCCGCCCTCCGTGCCGCGCTCGTGGCGGCCACCGAGGACCGGATCGTCTTCGACCTCGGCGGAATCGCGGAGCGCTACGAGACGCTCCGCCGTGAACTGCCCGATGTGCTCGTCCGGTTCGCGCTCAAGGCCTGTCCGGTCGACGAGGTGATCGCGTGCCTGGCGCGGCTGGGCGCCGGCGCCGACGGGGCGAGCCCGCGCGAACTGGAACAGGCGCTGCGGGCGGGCGTGCCGGTCGAGCGCGTGCACTACGGCAACACCGTCAAGTCCGACCGTGACATCGCCGAAGCCCACCGCCTCGGCGTCGACACCTTCGCGACCGACAGCGTCGAGGACGTGGCGGCGATCGCCCAGCACGCCCCGGGAGCACGGGTGTTCTGCCGTCTGGCGACCACCGGGGAGGGCGCGCTGTGGGGCCTGACCGGCAAGTTCGGCTGCTCGCCCGACGACGCGGTGCGCGTGCTGGAGACGGCACGCGAGGCGGGGCTCACACCGGCGGGCCTGTCCGTCCACGTGGGCTCGCAGCAGATGACGGCGGACGCCTGGCACAACGCCCTCGAAGACCTGGCCGACGTCGTCGCCGTCCTGGGCCGAGGCGGGATCATCCTGGACCACATCAACCTCGGCGGCGGCCTCCCGGCGCTCGGCTACCAGGACCGGTACGGCACACCGCTCGACCCGCCGATCGACAAGATCTTCGCCGTGATCCGCGAGGGCATGCGCCACCTCAGGGAAGTCCACGGCGAGCACCTCCGGTTCGTCATGGAACCGGGACGCCATCTCGTCGCCGACCACGGAGCCATCCGGGCCCGGGTGACCCGGCTGGCCGAGCGGCGCGGACCGGACGGCGCACCCCAGTACTGGCTCTACCTCAGCTGCGGGAAGTTCAACGGCCTGTACGAGATGGACGCCGTGCAGTACCGGCTGCACTTCCCGACACACCCCGACCCTGACTACGTGCCCGCCGTCGTCGCGGGCCCCACCTGCGACAGCGACGACGCCTACCCGAGCGACCAGGGACTCGTCCGCGTACCCAAGGACCTGGCGTCGGGCGACCCGGTCTGGGTGCTGTCCAGCGGTGCCTACGCCATGAGTTACATGACCCAGGGCTTCAACGGGTTCGACCCGCTGCCGTACTCCGTGACGAACGAGAGGCGCCCATGAGCGACCTCGTACGCATCCGTCCCATCGCCGAGACCGACTGGGAAGCCCTCGTCGAGATGGAGGCCCGCGCCTACGACCAACTCGGGCTGACGGAAGGGCGCGAGGTGCTGCGCTCCCGGGCCGACGCCTCGCCCGACCTGTGCTTCGTGCTGGACGTCGGCGCCCGGCCCGCCGGTTACCTGCTGGCGCTGCCCTACCCGGCCTTCCACTACCCCTCCCTGGAACACACCCAACCGGCGACGGCGGCCTCTGCCTCTTCGCCGGACAACGTCCACCTGCACGACATCGTTATCACCGAGGGACTTCGGGGCAGGGGGCTGGCCCAGCGCCTCCTGCACCACCTCGCCTCGACGGTCCGCTCGCGCGGCTACGAGCGGATCTCGTTGGTCGCCGTCGGCCGCAGCCGTACGTTCTGGTCGGCGCGCGGATTCACGGCGCACCCCCGGGTCCGGCCCACCGGCTACGGCACGGGCGCCGTCTACATGTCCAAGGCGGTGCCGGCCGACCGCGCCGCGACGCCCGAGCCGGCCGACGTCCCGCCGAGCGGTCCGTTCGCCCCGACGAAGCGAGCTGATGCGCGTGTTCCGTGTCCATGACCCCTTCGTGCGCAGCCAGTTGGCCATCGCCGCACTGTTCTGCGCCCTCGGCTTCCAGTACGCCACCTGGGCCTCGCGGATCCCCGCGATCAAGGCGGACCTCGGGCTGACCCCGGCCGAGGTGGGCGTGCTGCTGATGGCGGCCGGAGTCGGCGCGGTGGCGTCCTTCCCGCTGGTCCCGGTGCTCATGAAGCGGCTCGGGTCGGCGCAGTTGGCGCTGCTGTCCACCGTCTGTCTGACCCTCGTACTCCTCGGGCTGGCCGCGGCGCCCAACTACCCGCTCGCGCTGCTGGTCATGGGTGTCGACGGCGTCTTCGTGGGATGTCTGAACGTCGCCATGAACGCGCAGGGCGCTGCCCTGGAGGCGCGGCACGAGCGCAACACCATGGCCCGACTGCACGCGACGTTCAGCGGCGGCTCCCTGCTGGCGGCGCTGGTCGCCTCCGTCATGACCGCCGTGACCTCGTCGGTCGGGGCGCACTTCGGTGTCGCGGCCGTGCTCCTCGTCCTGCTCGGGGTCGCCGCTCGCCCCGGCCTGCTCACCGACGACGCGCCGGCCGCCGAGGAGAAGGAGAAGAAGAGCCGCGGCAAATGGACCCTGCCGCCCCGGGTGGTGGTGTGGATGTGCGTCGCCATGGCGTTCGGCACCGTCACCGAGGGCGCTATGAACGACTGGTCCGCCCTCTACCTGAAGGAAGTGGCCAAGGCGTCCGCGGAGTTGGCGCCTCTGGGCATCGCCGTGGTCTCCGGGATGATGGTGCTCGCCCGTCTCTTCGCGGACGGCTGGCGCAGCCGCTGGGGGGACGGCCGGATCGTCCTGTCCGGCAGCGCGCTGGCCGCCGCCGGCCTGGCCTTCGCCCTGGTGAGCGGGGGAGTGGCGCCCGCCCTCATCGGCTTCGCCTGCGTCGGCCTGGGGGTCGCGGCGGTGACCCCGTGCATCTATGTGGCCGCGGCGAAACAGGGCTCGGAGGCCCTGGCCCTGGTCGCCGCGATGGGTACGACGGGCTTGCTCGCCGGTCCGCCGTTCATCGGCTTCGTGGCGAACGCCAGCAGTCTGGTCGGGGGCCTGGCGGTCGTCGCGGCGGCTGCCGTCGTGGTGGCCCTGTGCAGTACGCAGATCCGCTGGACACCCGTGGTCGCCGAGCGGACCCTGGCCGGCCAGTGACGCACCGGCCGACCTGAGCGCCGACACCGGCCCCGCACCGAAGCCGACGGTGCGGGGCCGGTCGCGTCGAGGCCGGTGACGTAGAAGAGGCGCGTACGACGGTCAGTTCCAGCCGACGACCTTGAAGTCCTTGTTCACGAAGACGTGGTGCGGCCAGTTGACGCTGATGTTGTGGACCTCGTACTCACCGTCACTCAGCTCCACCACACGGTCGTTGACGCCACCGGGGACGACGGCCTGCGCGGCCTTCACCGCCTTGTCCGCGGCCGTTCCGCTGATGATCGTCCCTTCACCCTCGGTGTAGTCCGGGATCCGGCCGACCGACTTGTCGGGCGACGGGGTGCCCTGCTGGAAGGGGATGACCCCGGCCGCTTCGGCCGCCGCCGCCCCACCGTCGCCGTGCGGCTGCACGGTGACCTGTGTCGCCTGGATGGTCGCGCTGTCGACCGTGCCCAGCACGAGGACGCTCTCGTCCACCTTCACGGCCTTCGCGGTGGCGGGCTTGGTGCCCTTCTCGTACTTGGTCGTGGACGTCTCGTCGACCGTCACTTTCACACCGGTCGCGGTCGTCAGCGTGAAGCCCGACGTGGAGGTGGACGCGACGATGCCGGTAGCGCCACCTGCGGCCGGTCCTGCCGCGGGGCCGCCGGACGGCGCCGCACTCGAAGTGTCCGCGGCCGGGAGGGCCGACGAGGTCGACGCGGCGGACGTACCGGCGAATGCGGTCACCGCCAACGCGACCCCGGTGAGCGCCAATGCGATCGCGGCGGCGATCGGCACGCCCCTCTTCTTCGACAGAGACCGCCTGGACGCGTTGGTGGGGTCGTAGTCGTTCATCGTTGAACTCCTCGCGTTGGGACGACGCGACGATCCTGTGGTCCGTACCTACGAGGACGCTGTGCCCGCGATGAAGAACTCCTGACAAAGGCATGTGTTCACGTGGGAGGCGAGGTCGGGGCAGGTGTCTCGATGGTCAGGGACGCCGCGCGGAGGGCGGCCGCCACGCGGTTGATCTGCTCGGACGGTGGGTGGGGGAGGCGGGCCAGGAGGAGGCGGCGCTGTTCCTGCGGGCCGCCATGGACGGGGAGGACACGTACGCCTTGTGGTGCGGCGGCGGCCAGGACCGCGGGGATCGTGGTCAGGCCGCAGCCGGCGGCGACGAGGTGCAGCTTGGCCAGCCAGTCGCGGGCGGTGTGGGCGATCTCGGGGCGCTCGTCCAGGCCGGGCCAGACGCCCATCAGGCGGTCCTCGCCGGAGGACGTGCTGGTGATCCAGCGCTGCCCGCGCAGGTCGGCCACGTCGACGAAGTCGCCACGGGCGAGCGGGTGGGTGGCGGGGACCGCGAGCCGCAGGGCACGCTCGTTGAGGGTCTGGAGCACGAGCGGCGGCGACTCCGTGTCCGGCGGACGGAAGGGCGGGGCCGATCCCAGCAGGGCCAGGTCGAGGCTGCCGGCGCGCAGGGCGCGTACCAGTGCCGGAGTGCTGCCCTCCCGGCTGACGACGTGCAGGCCGGGATCCGTGCGGCGTAGGGCGGCCAGCGCGGTCGGCAGCAGGACGGCACCCGCGCTGGGGAACCAGCCGAGCCGGACCGTCCCCGCCTGACCGGGCAGGCCCGACAGCTCGCGCGCCGTCGCGTCGATCTCGTCGAGCACGACCGTCGCGCGGCGCATGACCACGCGCCCGGCCGCGGTCAGCCGTACCCCGTCCCGGCGCCGTTCCAGCAGCTCGGCCCCCGCCGCCCGTTCGATCGAGGCGATCTGCCGGGACACCGCCGACTGCGTGTAGCCCAGCGAGGCGGCGGCCGCGGTGAAGGTTCCCTGCTCGGCGACGGCGCGGAAGACCCGCAGCGCGGTCAGTGACACATCCGTGAAGTCCATGATGATTACGCATACTAGCCTTGCGTAAGTTTCGTTGGACGCATGGCCGCGCGGTTCCTAGCGTGGACGTATGACCACTTCACGCATCGCCCTTGTCACGGGCGCCAACCAAGGACTGGGCCGGGCCCTCGCCGAAGGACTGGCCGCCCGGATGGGACCGGACGACCTCGTGCTGCTCACCGGCCGCAGCCAGGAGCGCGTAGCTCAGGCCGCCGGGGAGGTGGCCGCGCTGCCCGACAGCCGCAGCCGCGTCGAGGGCCGGGTCCTCGACGTCACCGACACGGAGGCCATCGCCGGCCTCGCCGACGACCTCCGGGCGCGGTACGGCGGGGTCGACATCGTGATCTCCAACGCCGTCGCGCGGCTGCTGCCCGAGGACTCGCAGTCCGCGCGGGCCGACGAGTTCATCGACGTCTCCAACACCGCCACCCACGCGATCCTGCGGTCCTTCGCCCCGATCCTGCGCCCGGGCGGCCGCCTCCTCGTGGTCGCCAGCAGCCTCGGCACCCTCGGCCACCTCGACCCGCGGCTGCACCACCTCTTCGACGGCGCGAGCCTCGAACAGGTCGAGTACGCCGTCGAGTCGTGGCGCAGCGCCATCCACCACAAGACGGCCGAAGAGGCGGGCTGGCCGCGCTGGTTGAACGTGCCCTCCAAGGTCGCCCAGGTCGCCGCCGTCCGCGCGGTGGCCGCTGAGCGCCGCGAGCACGACCTCGCCACCGGGACCCTGATCGCCTCCGTGTGCCCCGGCATGATCGACACCGCCACCTCGCGCCCCTGGTTCAGCGACTTCAGCGGCGCCCAGTCCCCGGCCCAGGCCGCCCGCGCCGTACTCGACCTGGTCTTCGCCGACGGTGTCGATCCCGCGCTCTACGGCGAGTTGGTGCGCTTCGGCAAGGCGTTGCCGTGGCACGACGGCGCGCCGCTGACCGAGCAGGACCGGCTGCTCACGCCGTGAACCCAGGCGAGTCGGCACCCGCACGCCTCGGCACACGGCCCACGGCAAAGAACACACAGCACGGCCATGAACACACAGCACGGCACTGAGCACACAGCTTTGAGCACACAGTTTTGAGTACACAGCAAGGAGTTCGTCCATGAATGCCATCACCACTCCGTTCGGCTTCGCCAGCACGGCCGCCGAGGTCGCCGCGGCAGTCGACCTCACCGGCCGCCGTGCCGTGGTCACCGGTGCCTCGTCGGGGCTTGGTGCGGAGACCGCCCGCGTCCTGGCCACGACCGGTGCGGAAGTCACCCTGGCCGTGCGGGACATCGAGGCCGGCGAGCGCGTAGCCAAGGACATCACCGCCGCGACCGGCAACCAGGACGTGCTCGTCGCGCCGCTGGACCTCACCGATCCGGCGTCCGTGGCCGCCTTCACCGCCGCCTGGCAGGGCCCGCTGCACATCCTGGTGAACAACGCCGGCGTCATGGCCTCCCCCGAGCAGTACACCGAGCAGGGCTGGGAACTGCAGTTCGCCACCAACCACTTGGGACACTTCGCCCTCGCCACCGGCCTGCACGACGCACTGGCCGCCGACGGCTCCGCCCGCGTCGTCGTGGTCAGCTCCACCGGCCACCAGCAGTCGCCGGTCGTGTGGGACGACATCAACTTCGCCTTCCGGCCCTACGACCCGTGGCTCGCCTACGGCCAGTCCAAGACGGCCAATGTGCTCTTCGCGGTGGAGGCGACCCGCCGCTGGGCCGAGGACAACATCACCGCCAACGCCCTGATGCCCGGCGCCATTTACACCAACCTCCAGCGCCACACCGGCGGTCGCGGCAGCGGAAAGGTCCCGGCCGAGCTGATCAAGACCGTCGAACAGGGCGCCGCCACCTCCGTGCTGCTCGCCACCTCGCCCCTGCTCGACGGCGTCGGCGGCCGCTACTTCACCGACTGCAACGAGACCGAGATCGTCGACCGCCGCTCCGGCACCCTGCACGGAGTCGCCCGCTACGCCGTGGACCCGGACAACGCACGGCGCCTGTGGACCCTTTCGCAGGAACTGCTGACCCAGGCCGGGTGAACCTGGCGCAGGTCGTCGGGTGAGCCTGGTCCAGGTCGTCGGGTGAACCTGGCCCAGGTCGAGTGAACCTGGCTCAGGCAGCTGAGCCGTCGCCGAGGGCCAAGTCAATCGCGTGTACGTGGTGTTCGATCGGCCCGTAGGAGACAAGACCGCTGCCGGCCCCGGCCAACTCGCCTGCAGCCGAGGCGAGTTCGTCCCTCGCCCTGCGCAGGATCCGCTCGTGCCCTACCGTGCCGGCCGCCCGGGCGAGGAGGCACCACATCGCCTCCTGCAGCAGGTCGTGCGGTGGCCGGGGAGCCTCGTCGAGCGCCTGGCGTGCCTGTTCGGTGGCGCCGGCTCCCGCCAACAGGAGCGGGCGAAGCCATGGTTGGTAGGGACCGGCGTCGAGTTCGGGGAAGTCGACGCCGGGGCTGGGCAGGCCGTTCCCGCGCATGAACGGGACGAGGGCGACCAGCGCCGGGGCTCCCTGGGCGAGACCGGGCATGCCGCTGTCCGCGGTCTCCGCCAGAACCCGCGTGTACAACGGGCGGGCCGCCGCCCACCCGTCGGTCTCGCAGGTGCGCAGCGCGCGGAACCAGGACGTGAACACCCCGGCCAGCGGCCGTTCATGACGGTGCGCCAGCCGGTCGATCTCCTCGGCCTCCGCGTCCGCCGCGGTGAGTTCACCCAGCGCGGCGAGCGCCTGGAGTCGTACGAGACGCCCGAGCACCTCATGGTTGGGCAGGCCGTGGCCGACGGCCAGGTCGGTCAGTTCACGGCCCAGCGCCTCGCGATCGGTGGCCCCGCCGCAGTGACCGAAGGACTGCATGAAGGCGCCGTTGAGAGCGAACGCGAGCAGCCCGGGGTCGCCGAGCCGGCGGGCCAGACGGACCGCTTCCTCGGCTGCACGCCCGGCCCGCAGCCGCCATGGCTCAGCCAAGTGAGGCTCGCCGTCGGCAGGTTCGATCGCTCGCGGGATCGGCCCGTCGGCGGCGGCATCCCCGCGCGACTCGACCGCGACGACGGACAGCAGTCGGGCCCGGAGCGCCGGGGAGTCGCCGGGATCGAGCGCGGCTGCGGCGCGGGCGGCGCCCCGGGACAGCTCGCCCGCGTCCTCGGGATCGTCGGCGCGCGTCCATACGGCCGGTACGTCGTAGGAGCCGATGATCCGGGCCGCCAACTCCGCGTCGCCGGTTGCCTCGGCCGCCGCGACGACCTCCCGCCGGTGCTCGCGCGCCTCCTCCAGACCGTCGGCGCCGGTCACCGCGAGGTCGCGCAACAGGGCCGCCGTGGCATGCAACCGTGCCCGCGACCGGACCGGCACCGCACGCTCCCACGCGGCGGCCGCGCGCCCCCAGACCCCGTCGACGGCACCGGAGGCCTCCGCCGGGCCGCCTTTGAGGAGCTGCGCCTCGGCCCGAGCCAGTGCGGGGCCCGGTTCGATGTCGAATCTCTCGGCGAGAGTGTGCCGGGCCCGACGCAGCGCCTCCAACGCGTCGCCGCGCCGCCCGGAGCGCTCCAGAGCGGTGGCCAGCAGCACCCAGCCGTCCTCCCGCCAGGGGTGCGCGACGACATGGGCCTCCAGGTCGACGGCCGCCTCGCGGGCGCCGCCGGTCGCCAGCAAGGCGTCCGCCCGCCGCTCGACCGCGTGCAGCCGCAGCGCCTCCAACCGGGCCTGCTCGGCGGCGGCCCACCGGACGCCGGGGAAGTCGGCCAGCACCGGACCCCGCCACAGCCCGAGCGCCTGGTCCCACAACGCGACCGACGCGTGCGGCGCCGCGGCGGCGGCCCGGGCCACCGTGTCCTCGAACCGCCACGCGTCCACCACGTCCCGACCCGCGTGCAGCACATAGCCGGGCCCCTGCGTCACCAGCAGCCGGGACGCCTGCCTCGGGGCGCGTTCCGGTTCCAGGGCGCGGCGGAGTGCGGCGACGAAGGTGCGCACCGCGCCGACGGCACCGACCGGAGCGTTCCCGTCCCTATCCCGGTGCCCGTCCCTGCCCCCGCCCGTATCCGTGTCCGCGTTCTCCCACAGGTCCGCCACCAGCCGGCCGACCGGCACGACACGGTTGCGCGCGATCAGCAGCCGGCCCAGGACCTCCCGGTGCCGTGGCGCGCCGAGCGCGACCGGAACGCCGTCCGCGTCCCAGGCGGCCACCGGCCCCAGCAGTCCGAACCGAACACCGTCCACCGCACGGCCCTCCTGCGGGCCCCGCCGTCCCGGCGTGCCGCTCGTCCACTCATCGATCGCTGATCCGGGGCCCGCACTCTGGACCGCGTCCCCGGTCGTGCCGGACCACCCGGCCGTCACGACCACCCTGCCACGAGCACCAGGAGCCGCTGTGACACCCCTGAGCATCCCCGGTTTCGACGTCCACCGCGTCCCGGTCGACGACGGCGTCGCCCTGCACGCCGCCGTCGGCGGCACCGGCAGCCCGGTCGTGCTGCTGCACGGCTTCCCGCAGACCCACCTCATGTGGCGGCACGTCGCCGGCGACCTGGCGGCGGACCACACGGTCATCTGCCCCGACCTGCGCGGATACGGCGCCAGCGACAAACCCGCCGAGTCCGGACCCGACGTCTACTCCAAGCGCACCATGGCACTGGACGTCGTACGGCTCGCTGCGCGGCTCGGGCACGACCGGTTCGCGCTGGCGGGCCACGACCGCGGCGCCCTCGTCGCCTTCCGGGCCGCGCTGGACCACCCGCGAACCGTGTCCCGAGCGATCTTCCTGGACGTCCTGCCGACGCTCGACATGTGGGACGCCCTGCACGGCGCCTCCGCCGCCGTCGGCTTCCACCTCTACCTGATGGCCCAGGCCCCCGGCCTGCCCGAGCAGATGATCCAGGCCTCCGCCGACGCCTTCTTCGGCCACTTCCTGGACACCTGGGTGAGCGACCCGGCCGCCGTGCCCGCCGACGTCCGCCGCCACTACCTCGACGCGTGCGCCGCGGCCGTACCGTCGATCGTCGCCGACTACCGCGCCTCCGCGGGCATCGACGTGGAGCACGACACCGCCGATCGTGCGGCCGGCAGCCAACTCACCATGCCCGTCACGGTCCTTCAGCAGGACTGGGGCGCCGCCCTGGGCTACGACGCGGCGGGACTGTGGCGAGCCTGGGCACCGGACCTGCACCACCGCACCGTCTCCTGCGGGCACTTCATGGCGGAGGAGGACCCGAAGCTGATCGCGGCGGAGATCAGGGCGTTGGCCGACCGCTGACGGCGAGCGGAGACCTGGGTGTCGGTCGGCGGTGCGGAGCAGCTCCGGCGGGCCGCTCTTCTCTCCATCCCTGTCTATCCCTGATTCCCTGAAGCTCCGATGCCGTGGGCGAAGGCCGTCGTCCAGGCCGCCACGGCTCGGCGGCTCGCCCGCGCCGTGGGGGCCAGGACGTCGAACATGTGCGGTAGGCCGGGTACGAGGTGGAGTTCGACGGAGTTGCCGGCCGCGCTGAGCCGGGAGGCGAACTCCAGCGCCTCGTCCCGTGCCGGGTCGACGGCGGTGACCATGATGTAGGTCGGTGGCAGGTTCCGCAGATCCTTCGCGCGGGCCGGCACGGCGTAGCCGGCTTCCGGATCGTTCTCCTGGAGATAGAACTCCCAACCGGCCGCCGCTCCCTGCCGGTTGAAGAGCTTGGGGTTGGTGATGGTGCGGGCCGACTCGGTCTCCAGGCGGTCGTCGAGGACGGGGTAGCCCAGGTAGACGTACCTGATGTGCGGACCCTCGCGGTCACGCGCGGCGAGCGCCACGGCCGCCGCGAGAGCGGCACCGGCGGAATGCCCGCCCAGCGCCACGCGCGATACGTCGAAGCCCAGGGCCTTCGCTTCGTCGACCACCCAGCGCAGTGTCGCGTAGCAGTCGTCGAACGCGGCGGGGTACGGATTCTCCGGGGCGAGCCGGTAGTCCGGGGCGACGAGGGCGATGCCCAACTCGGCGGACAGCCGTCGGCACGTGGCGTCCTCGGCGTTGGGCCCGCCGATCACGAACCCGCCTCCGTGGATCCAGACCGCCACCGGCAGGGGAGAGGTGCTCTCGGCCGCCGGAGTGTAGATCCGCAGGCTCAGCGAGTGTCCGTCCACCGGGATCGCGCGGTCCTCGACGTTCACCTCGTCATCGGACTTGCCGTCGCCGCTGGCCGCGCTCAGCGCGATGCGGGTCCCCTCCACATCGGCGAACACGTTGTTTTCCGGCAGCGACTCGTACACGGGAAGAAACTCGGCATCCAGGAACACGACCGACTCCTATCTCTCTTGTTCCACTGATCTCCCTTGTCCACTGAACAATACGGATCTCTTGTCCAATGGACAAGCAATGTGAGTCAGGCCTGCTCGGGGGCGGTACGGAGGCGGTAGAGAGGCGCTACGGAGACGGGGCGGCGGCGCTATATTGGCCGCTGGACAAGAGGTCCGGGAGGGAAGCCGGACATCGCAGTCGTGAGGGAAGGCGTGCATGGGCATCAGTCGCGCAGCGGTCGTCGACGCGGCACTCGACGTGCTCGACGAGCAGGGCCTGGACAAGGTCACCATGCGCGCCGTCGCGGACAAGTTGGGCGTGCAGCACAACACCGTCCGCTGGCACGCGGACAACAAGCAGCGGCTGCTCGTCCTCATGTCGGACGCCGTCCTGGGGGGACTGGACGTGGCCGCCCTCCCCACTCAGTGGGAGGACCGCTTCCGCGCCCTCGCCCGCTGGTACCGCAGGGCCCTCCTGGCCCATCGCGACGGCGCGCGCCTGGTCTCGGGGCTCGCGACGACGGAGACCAACACGTACCGGTTGGCCGACACGGTGATCCAGACGCTCCTGGACGCGGGATTCCCACCGCGGACGGCGTCCTGGGCGACCTGGACCGTGTCCTATCTGATCCTGGGCATCACACAGGAGCAGCAGGCGCAGTCCGCCGACGCGACCACGGCCGACCCCGTGCTCGACTTCGATGCCGAGGCGTTTCCGGCACTGCGGAAGGCTTCCGGCCATGTCACGTCCGGCACCTTCGACGAACGCTTCGAGTTCGCACTGGACATGCAAGTGACGGCTCTGCAGGTGGAGTTGACCAAGTCGGACCGTGCCGGCTCCTAGGGCGCGCCCGCGAAGTCCCGTTGGAGAGGGGCACTGTCAGTGGTGCTCCCTAGGCTGTTCACATGACTCCGATGGTGCGTACGCCGCTCGACGGTGAGGTCCACGTTCACTACGGGCAGCTCTACGTCGAGAGCGATCCCGACAGTTTCGGGCCCGGCCTCGCCGAGGCGTTCGCGGGGCAGAGCGTCGGACTGTGCGGCGCGGCGATTCCCGGTGCGCTGTGGCTGTCGACGGGTCTGCACACAGGGCAGGTCGGGTTCACTGTCGAAGTGCACGACGAGGAACCTCCGTTGAGCGAGGTGTGGGAGGACGTAGTGGAGGTCTCCTTCCACCCTGCGTCGGATGAGACCGCCCTCTCCGAGTGGGGTGGAGGGGCTTCCTGGAACCTTGATCTGGAGGAGACCGACTATCGCGTTCGCTACTCCGCCCTCGGCATGGACCAGGCCGGCGACGTGGACACGCGGATGGACGGCGAACCCCAAGTCGACCGCTATCTGCTGCAGTTCTGGCCGTCCGTGCCCGCACCGGACCGAGTGATCCGGCAGACTTCGCAGAGCGCAGCCCACTGGCACGACTACGCCCGACGCCAACCGCCGCCGCCCACCCCTGCCGAACGGGAAGAGGCCGAGCGCGCTGCCCGTCTCACCGAGGAACAGGCCGAACGCGAGCGCCAACTCGCCTACGAACGGTGGGAATGGGGCGGCCGACTCCCCAGCCCCGCTCTGCGCGCCGTCCGCGGCAACGTCAGCGCGTTGCGGGACTTCGACCCCGCCCTCGTGCACGCCATCGACGCAGCAGGACCCGAAACGCAGCGCACGATCGCCCTGTTGGCCGCCCGGCGGGCCTGCACTGCGGCCGGTCTCGCGGACCTCGACTGGGTCGCGTCGGCCCTGACGGCGGTGGCCAGGCAGGAGCCGCTTCCGCCGCCCTTCGACGACACCTCCCGCATGTGGGAGACGCTGAGGAACGACCCCCATGCCCCGTCCCGGACGGTCACCAGGGCCGTCCCACCTGAGCGGCCGTCCTTCCGCCCGCCGGTCGCTCCCGGAGCCTCGCCCGCCCCTGAGCCACAAGTGGCGTCCCGGCATCGCCCGGCGACGGGACCTCTGGCAGCGAGAGCGCAGATGCCTCAACCTCAACCGACGGGGCACACGGAGTTCGCCGTACAGATCACCCTCGGCCCGCCGGATCCTTCGTCGCGGGTGTCGCAACCGCACATGGCGCTCCCCGCCGTGACCGGCGCCGCCGAAGCGGATCCGCTGCAGGCCGCCCTCGACGCCGTATGCGCGGCGGTGGCCGCTTACGGCGCGGAGTACCCGACGCTTCTTGAGGAGGTGTGGTCCCTCTGCGGGGGACGTTCATAGACGTCACGGCGATACGCGCGTGCGGGGGACGGACGTAGCCGCGCCGGTCACGTCGATAGTCTCCGGACATGCGCGCACCCCTCCCGGATCCCCCACAGCCCCCACCTCCTGCCCCGCGCAGAGCCCGAGAACTCGGCCTCGTCATCGGGGACGGTCCCACGGGCGAGCACAACGCCCTCACGGACGTGCCGGGTATCCGCGTCGGGCACACCACGCTGATCCGTCCGCCCCGGGTGCACAGCGGTGTGACGGCGATCGTGCCGGACGGGGTGGGACCGGACCGTCCGCTGCCGGCCGGGGTGTTCGCGGGCAACGGCTACGGGAAGCTGATCGGCGCTACGCAGATCGCCGAACTCGGCGCGCTGGAGACCCCCGTACTGCTCACCTCGACCCTGTCCGCGTTCCGGGTGGCGGACGCGCTGGTGGGCTGGATCCTGGAGCGCCCCGAGGGAGCGGGCGTACGGAGTGTGAATCCGGTGGTGGGGGAGTGCAACGACGGGCTGCTGTCCGACATCCGGTCGCGTCCGGTCCGTGAGGAGCATGTCCGTGCCGCGCTGGAGTCCGCGTCGGGCGGGCCCGTGGCCGAGGGATGTGTCGGCGGGGGCACCGGGTTGACGGCCCTGGGATTCAAGGCCGGTATCGGTACGTCGTCGCGGCGCGTGCCGCTGGCGGACGTGGACGTGACGCTCGGGGTACTGGTGCAGGCCAACTTCGGCGGCACATTGCGGGTGCGGGGCCGTACGGTCACCCCCGCCGATGTCGGCGTTCCGGCAGTGGAGGCCGGTCCGGAGACGGGGTCGTGCATGGTCGTGGTCGCCACCGACGCGCCGCTGGACGCACGGCAGTTGACCCGACTGGCGCGCCGGGCCGTCTACGCGCTGGCCAGGGTCGGCGCCGGGTACGGCCATGGCAGCGGCGACTACGGACTCGCCCTGGGGACCAGCCCCCTGGGCTCGCCCGCCGGGCCCGCCGTGGTGCCCGACGACCGTCTCGACCCGCTCTTCGCCGCCGTCCTCGACGCGGTGGAGGAGTCGGTGCTCAACTCGCTGCTGATGGCCACCACGACCACGGGCCCGGACGGACACACGCGTCACCCGCTGCCCGCGGCACGGCTCTTGGCCCTGCTCGGTTGATCAACGGCCTTAGTTCCATTGGCGATTGCCCCTTCATGAGGGGTCTCTTCCTGCAGTCACCTGAGGCCGCAGTCCTTGCCCGCGGAGTTGCCGGTACCCCTCCTGTCGGGGCAACTCCCCCTGTCTGAGGGGCATGATCCCTGTCCTGCGGGGCGGCGCGGCCGGAAGTGGGTTGCCCGACTCCGGTGCGCACGATCGAGTGTGGCCTGCGCGGCGCGACAGACCGGGCCACCAGCCCTGCCGCAACTCCCCTCACCCGGGGGCCACTTGCCCATGCCCATGGCACAGGAATCGCGTACCAGATGACCAGCACTCGACAGTCAGCCGACGGTTTCGAAGCACCGCCGTTATCCGAGGCCCGATCGACCGTGGGCGGCGGTAGGCACGCGTGAAATCCAGACTTGATCCGCTGACCGTGGCGGCGATGGCGGTCACCGTCGTCTCGATCTCGGCCACCGCGCCCCTGACCGCCGCGGCCACCGCTTCACCGCTCGCCATGGCCTTCTGGCGCAACTGCCTCGGCTTCGCCGTACTGGGACCGTTCCTGCTGCTCCTGCGCCGCCGCGAGGTGGTCCGGGTCGTGCGCGGCGAACGAGGTGTCCTGCGTCGCGAGCAGTGGCGGCCCCTCGTCTTCGGCTTCCTCGCGGCCACCGCGCTGGCGCTGCACTTCGCGGCCTTCATGACGAGCACCCGACTGACCTCGGTCGCCATGTCCACCGCACTGGTCGCCACCCAGCCCGTCTGGCAGGCGCTCATCGCCGCCGGTCAGGGTGTACGGGCGTCCCGCAGGACGTGGACGGGGCTCACGCTCGCGGTGGTCGGAGCGGCCGCGGCCGCCGGCCTCGACATCCGGTCCGGCGGCACCGCACTGGTGGGGGACCTGCTCGCCCTGGCCGGAGCCCTGGCCCAGGCCGGGTACACCGCCCTCAGCGAACGGTCGCGCGCGGATGTGAGCACCCCGCTCTACTCGACGTTCACCTCGCTGGTCTGCGGTCTGGAGCTGCTCCTCGTCTGCTGGTTCGCCGACATCTCGCTGACCGGCTTCGACAGAGCGACCCATCTGTCCCTGTTCGGGCTGCTGATCCTCCCGCAGATCCTGGGGCTGGGCTCGCTGAACTTCGTCCTCGGCAGGGCGTCGGCGACGACGATGAGCGTCCTCCTCCTGCTGGAGACCCCCGTGGCCGCACTCGCCGCATGGTGGCTGATGGGCCAGGACATCAACCCCGCGACCGTGCCCGGACTTCTGCTGATCATCGTCGGTGTCACCGTCGTGGTGACGAGCGGCAGCGGGGAGCATGCCGAGGCTCCGCTGGACGAACTCGACATGGGGATACCGCCGTACCCGGCGCATGCCCCGTACATGCCCCAACTGCCCTCGAACACTGACCGCGTGACGGTCCGTCACAGATCCAGACGAGATCCGCGAGTGGCTTGGGCAAGTCACAGCGGGGGCGAGAGCCCGACGGTCACGCTCACTTATCACGGTGCGGGAGCCTTCGACACCCTGCACATGCGCCGGCCGATACCACCGGACGAGAGACCGAGTATCGACGGTCCGACTCTGATGCTGACGAACCGCGGTCGGCGGAAGTGACGTTGGAGGAGGGGCGGTGGTGGGCGAGATTCGTAGTCGGCTTTACGGGCTCGTCCGCTCTCCCTCGTGCGGTACGGACTCGCGCGATACGGCTCCCTGGGATACGGCGTATCCAGGCACGGAAGGCCAACGCACGGTGAGTACCACCGACTCCTCCTCCGCGACCCAGGAATGGTCCACTCCCCGGCCCCAGACGACATAGTCGCCCTGCTCCTCCAACAGCACGCTACGGCCAGGGAATTCCATACGGAAGCGACCTGAGATGAGAACGAGGAGCGCGGTACGTACCTCGCCCTTCACCCACTGCGCGCGCCGGTCGCCGCGCGGGTGGACGCCCCATTTGATCTCCAGGGCGTGGCTGTGGCGCGGATCGCCGTGGTCCTTGAAGTGCCCGAGCAGCCACCCCTGGTCCAGCGCGGCGTCCTTGCCCGCGTTGCCCACATACACGCCGTCTTCCATGCGCCCGAACGCTAGCAGTCCGCCCCTGTGTCGATCACAGAGTGATCAGCTCTTCCTGGCCAAGGCATCGTGCAGCCGGCTCGCGGCCGCCGTCGCTCCGTCGGTACGGAGCTTGCCGCTCAGCTCCTTCGCACGCGCCCGGGTCTCGGGTGCGAGGGCCGTCTTGACCGCGACGTTCAGGGACTCGTCGGTCAGCGTCGGACCGTCGAGTGCCGCGCCGATGTCCAGGGCTGCCACCTGGCCGGCCCAGTACGGGTTGTCCGCCAGTTGGAGAGGTACCACCACTTGCGGCGCTCCCGCCCGGGCTGCCGTCAGCGTCGTACCCGCGCCGCCGTGATGCACCACGGCGGCCACCCTGCCGAACAGGCTCTGATGGCTGACCTCACCGATGGTGAAGATGTCGTCCCGGTCGTCGGCCAGGTCAAGGTCCGCCCAGCCGCGGGAGACGAGCACGCGGCGCCCTTGTGCGCGGATCGCCTCGACGGCTCTGCGGGCGATGTCCGGCGCCGGGCGCATGCTGCCGAAGCCCACGTAGACCGGGGGCGCGCCCGCGTCCAGGAAGGTCTTCAACTCTGCGGGGAGCGGGCGTTCGTCCGGCAGGCTCCACGCACCCGTCTGGATCACATCGAGGCCCGGGGTCTCCCGCCATGGTCCCAGGACCGGGTCCGCCGCCAGCCAGGGTTGGTCGCTGTAGACGTGGTCGCGGACGTTGTCCACCGGTGGCAGACCGAGCGCCGCCCGGTGGCCGTTGAGCGGCTCGGCGAACTGCGCGTCCACGTTCTGGGCGTCCAGCTCCCACAGCGTCCGGTTGTCCGTCGCCTCGGGCTCCGGCCAACCCGGCCGCGGTGGCGGCGCGTGGTACGGCGAGGGGAGGTTGACCGCCGAGTAGCTCGCGTACACGTAGTGGATGCCCGCGGCCTCGGCCACGGACCGCGCGGCGATCTGCGCCAGGCCGGCCGCCACCAGCGCGTCGCATCCCTCGGCCGCGCTGGGGAAGACGTCGAACTGGGTGCCGACCATCTCGGTGCGGTACCGGGCGAGTTCGGCCGCCGACGGAAGAGTCGTCCCGCGCATCACTTCCCGTACCGGCGGCCCGACCGGCACCAGTTCCATGCCGAGACCTGCCAGGCGTTGAGCGAACTCCTCGTCGGGCGGGGCGCACATCCGCACCTCCACGCCGAGCTCCTTGAGCCGCACCGCGAGTGCCACCAGCGGTTCGACATCGCCACGCGTCCCATATGTGGACAACAACACCCGCATTCGGCATCCTCTTTCGTTCTGTCTTCCCAATCGGGCAGCATACGACGCGTTGTCCAGGGGCACGCTCAAGTGGGCGTCGTCAGAACGGAGTTGGAGGCAGGACGAGCGGACAACGCCGGTTACCGATCGTCGACACAAGCTGAGGGCCACGCAATGCGGAGTTCGTCTGTGCCCGTCCCTGATGTTTCGATCATATTGCCCTGCGCCGGATTCGGAACGCGTTTCAGGGCGCCCTACTCGAAGGAACTGCACTGCCTGGCTCCTGGAGTCACCGTGCTGGACCGCAGTCTGGAAGCCGTTGTCGAACTGGCCAAAAGTGGACTCGACGTACGCGTGGTCGTCGTATTCGGCACACACAAACTGGACACGGTGAACTATCTCGTGCGCTATGCCGAGATATTTCAAATGGTCTTTGTCTACCAGGACCAGTCGTTTGAGCCGGATCTCGACGGTGCCATCCGGATTGCCCTGCCGATGACGCAGGGGCCGGTGGCCCTTGTCCTGCCCGACATCGTTGTCTCCGGCGCGGGCAGTGCGGGCAGCCTACTCGCCGCGGTGCGACACACGGAGGTCTCGGGTTGGAGCGTGGTGGCCGCCGAAGAGCGGGATCCCGAGACGCTTCGGCAGATGGGCGCGCTGGCCGTGGTCGAGGAGGACGGTGTCGCGAGAGTCGGAGCGGCTACTGACAAGCCCGCGGATCCTTCGTCTTTCAACGCGTTCTGGGGCATGGTGGCGGTCACCGAGGAGCAGGCGCACCGGCTGCCCGACGTGGTGAGCAAAGGGGCGGACAGCCCCCTGCCCGGTGCGGTCGCGCTCATGGTGGAGCGAATCGTGAACTACAACACAGTGGCGGGCTGACTCCCCGTGAGGCTCTTTTCGGAACAACACCTCTGTAGTGATCCCTGGAATGTCAAGTGTTGACATGTCCGGAGTCCGTGATCGATGCTTACGGCTGTGTCACGGGGGTTGGAAAGAAATCCGAGTGAGCAAGAAAACGGTGTGACCAAGTAATTGGCCGGAGGTTTCGGGAATCGAATTGTCGAATCACCGGGCCGCTTTCCGTCAGGCGCACCTTTTCCGGACCGTCGACAGACCGGTGATCCCGGTCCGTCGCGCCCGCTGTCACCCAGTCCCGCACCCAGGGAAGGCCAGGTACTGCCGGTGCAGAGCACCCCCCACCCTGTCCCCGCTGTTCCTACTCCACGTACGTCCGCCGGCACGGCCGCGGACGGTGTCGAACGGGCGACCCGTGTCCGACCCGCCTCCTTCGCCCAGCAGCGCCTGTGGTTCCTGGCCCAACTGCCGGGCGCGAACGCCGCGTACAACGAGACGATCGCCTTCTCGCTGACCGGCCCGCTCGACCGTGACCTGCTGGCGCGCTCCTTCGACGCGCTGACCGACCGTCATGAGGTGCTTAGGACACGGCTGGTGGACGGAGAGGGCGAGGTACGTCAGCACATCGACCCGCCGGGTGCGGGATTCGCCCTGACCTTCGAGGACCTCGCCGACACCGCCGACCCCGACGCGGGCGTGGCGGCACGCCAACTCGACGAGGAACAGCGGCCGTTCGATCTGAAGTCCGGCCCGCTCGGGCGAGGCCGCCTCCTCGCCGTGGGCGCCGATTGCCACGTACTCCTGCTGACGTTCCATCACAGCATCTACGACGGCGTCTCGATGAACGTGATGATGGACGAACTCGGCCAGCTCTACCAGGCGTTCTCGACGGACGCCCCGAACCCCCTGCCCCCGCTTGAGGTGCAGTTCGCCGACCACGCGGGCGCCCAGCACCGAGCCGTCCTCGACGGCGCGCTCGCCGCCCAGGAGGACTACTGGCGGCGCACGCTCCAGGACGCGTCACCCGTCCTGGAACTGCCCACCGACCGTCCACGACCTCCGGAACAGCAATACGAGGGCGGACGGGCCGAGTTCGGACTGGACACCGAGGTCACCGCCGGGCTCCGCGGCCTGGCCAGACGGCACGGTGCCACCTCCTTCGTCGCCGTCCTGACCGGCTGGGCCATTCTGCTGTCACGCCTGTCCGGGCAGGAAGACATCGTTGTCGGCAGCCCGTTCGCGAACCGGCGCGGACCGGGAGCGGCCGGCATCATCGGCTTCCTCGTCAACTCCCTGCCCTTGCGCATCGATCTGTCCGGCTCCCTCACCGTCTCCGAGGCGCTCGCCCGCACCCGCGCCGTCGTACGCGAGGCGCTCGCCCACCAGGACCTGCCCTTCGAGCGGATCGTCGAACTGGTCAACCCGCCGCGCAGCGCCTCCCGCACACCGCTGTTCCAGACCATGCTGGCCTGGGTCCCCGAACGGCGGGACCTGCTGCACCTGCCCGGAGTCGAGGCAGAACCATTGCCGATCGCGCACGCCCCGGCCAAGTTCGACCTCGCCGTATCGGCGACCGAGTCCGACGGCCGCATCACCGGATACCTGGACTACGCGACGGCGCTTCTCGACCACGCAACCGCCCGGCGCTGGGCCGGCCATCTGCGGCACCTGCTCACAGACATGGCCCAGCATCCCGAACGGGACATCCGCGCCCTGGAGTTGATGGATCCGCAGGAGCGGCGACAGGTGCTGCTGGACGGCGACGCCACCCAGGTTGTCGACGCCGAGACCGAGCCCGCTCCCCAGCCCGACCCGACGATGGACGCCCTGCGCACGGCGTCGGGACTCGTCGAACTCTTCGAGACCCAGGCCCGCGAGCGCCCCACGCACACCGCGGTCGTCGACCGGGACCGCTCGCTGGACTACGCGGCACTCGACCGCCGAGCCAACCACCTCGCGCACGCCCTCGTCGCCCGGTCCGTCCGCCCCGGTGACGTCGTGGGCCTCCACGCGAAGCGCTCCTGCGACCTGGCCGTCGGCATCCTGGGCATCCTCAAGGCGGGCGCCGCCTATCTCCCGCTCGACCCGGGCCAGCCCCTGGAACGCCTCGCGGGCATGGTCGAGGACGCTGCCTGCCCCCTCGTGCTGAGCGACCACGACAGCGCGGAGCGCGGCTCGGGATGGCTCGACCTGAGCGCCGTAGAAGCCGAGGGAGCAAGCCAGTTGGGCCCGCCGGCAGGCGTCGGCCACGCGCCCGACCGGCTGGCCTACGTGATCTTCACCTCCGGATCGACGGGACGGCCCAAGGGCGTCGCGGTGGAGCACCGCAGTGTCCTCAACCTCTTCGCCACCTGGCACGCCCGGATGGACACGGCCCCCGGCGAGGTCGGCTCAGCCTGGTCCAGCATCGGATTCGACGCCTCGATCCATGAACTGCTGCTGCCCCTGATCACCGGCGGCGAACTGCACATCGTCCCCGAGGAGTTGCGCGGCGACCCTGAGGCCTTGCTGTCGTGGATGCGCGAACACGCGGTGACACAGGCGTTCCTGCCGCCCGCCTACGTCAAGTGGATCGACGAGGACCCGGCGGGACGACTGCGCGGGCTTCAACTGCGCAAGCTGCTCACGGGAGTCGAGTCGCTCACCGAAGCGGCGCTGCACCGTATGACGCAGCAACTCCCGGGCCTGCGGCTCTGCTTCGGCTACGGACCCACCGAAGCGACGCTCTACAGCACCGCCTACTACGACCCCCGCCCGCTGGAGGGGCCCTGCCCCATCGGCCGCCCGCTGCCCGGCACCCGTATGTATCTGCTCGACAGCCGCATGGAGCCCGTTCCGCCCGGTGTGGTGGGGGAGGTGTACCTCGGCGGAGCGTCCCTGGCCCGCGGCTATCTGGGCCGGCCCGATCTCACCAAGGAGCGCTTTCTGTCCGATCCGTTCGTGCCCGGCGAGCGGATCTACCGCACCGGAGACCTCGCCCGACGGCTGCCGGACGGTGAGGCCCACTACCTGGGGCGCGCCGACGACCAGGTCAAACTCCGCGGCTTCCGGATCGAGCCGGCGGAGGTCGAGGCGGCGCTCATGGCCCTGCCCGGCGTCCGCGAAGCGGCGGTCGTCGTCGACCGCGACGCGGCCGGTCAGCCCCGCCTGATCGCCGGCATCGGGCGTGGCACGGCGCCGGCCCGCACCGCCCACGACTGGCGTGCAGCCCTGGCCCGCCGACTGCCCGACTACATGATCCCCGCCGTCTTCCTCGACCTCGACGTCCTCCCGCTCAACCGCAGCGGCAAGCTGGACCGGCCCGAACTGCTGCGCCTGGCGCAGGAGTCGACGTCCAACCAGGTCAACACGGCCAGTCCGCGCGACCATGTCGAACACAGTCTGTACCGGATCTGGCAGCGGATCCTGCTCCACCCGGACATCGGCGTCAGCGACAACTTCTTCGAGATCGGCGGCACTTCACTGTCGGCCATCAAGATGGCCCACGCCGTCACCGAGACGTTCGGCCGCAGGCTCCCCGTGGCCGAGGTGATGACGCGGCCCACCATCGAGGCGCTGGCCGAGCTGCTGCGCGAGGACGGCACCTCCCGCGCACCGGGCAGCCTCATCGAGTTCCGCTCCGGCACGGGCCCGCGCGTGGTCTGCGTCCACCCTGCCGGAGGCACCGCCTTCTGCTACCTGCCCCTGGCCGAACTCCTGCCGGAGCAGGTCGGGTTGTACGGCATCCAGTCCCCGGGAGTGAACCCTGGCGAGGACCTCCTGCCCACGGTGGAGGCCATGGCCGAGGAGTACCTGCGCCTGCTCGGACTCCCGATCGAGGGACCGCCGGAGGCGACACCCCACGACGAGACGCCGCTGGTCCTGACCGGCCTGTCCTACGGCGGTCTCGTCGCCCATGAGATGGGACGCATCCTGGCCCGCGCCGGCCACCGAGCCGTCAGCGTCGTGCTCCTCGACACCCAGGCCACCGACGACGCGTCCGCCCGTGAGGAGATCGGCGCCGTCGACGAGGCCGAGTTCCGCGACAAACTCGTGCGGTTCAACGGGATGTACCCCGGCATCGACGACGCCCAGGTCGACCGCTATTTCCACCTCTACAACCACAACCGCCTCACCGCACGCGAACACCTCCCGGCGGCCTCGCCGGCGCGCCTGGTTCTCGCTCAGGGGGTACCGGGCGGTGTCGACACCCCCTTCCATGCGGAGGTCCGCGAGTTCTGGCGGCGCCGCGCGGAGGGCGACTACCGCGTCGAGACGATGGAGTGCGACCACTGGGAGATCCTGGAGGGCGTCGGCGTGTCCCAGGTCGGTGCACTGCTGAGTGCGGAACTGGCTTACCACGCAGACCAGTTGGCGCTGCCGATACGGGAGGCGTGATGGGCCTCCTACCGACTGGCGGTGACACCCCGGCGGAGCGCCGCCCTGCCGACCCGGCCGCCGTGAGGTCCGCCTCCCTCGCCGACTCCGTACTGGACCAGGCCCGCCGCACCCCCTCCGCCGTCGCCGTCGAGGACGGCAGTCGCCTCCTCGACTACGCGGAACTCGAACGAATCAGCGGCCGAGTGGCCGCGCGGCTCCGGGCTCAGGGAGTGCTCCCCGGGCACGCGGTCGCCGTGTGCCTGCCCCGCTCGTGGCAACTGGTCTGCGTCATGCTCGGCATCCGCCGTGCCGGAGCCACCGTCGTACCCCTCGACCGGCTCAGCCCGCCCGACCGGCAGCGACACATCCTCGACGACTCGGGCGCCGTGGCCGTCGTCTACGGCAGCGAGTTGGGGACCCAACTGCCCGCGCGCATGGCGGTGTTGGATGCCGACCTGCTCTTGAGCGTCGATGCCGAGCCGGCCGACGGGTCCGGCCTGCCCGCCCTGTCACCTGGGCACTTCGGCGACACGGCCACGGGCTTCGTCTTCTACACCTCCGGCAGCACGGGACGGCCCAAGGGCGTCGAGGTCACCGACGAAGGAGTGGTGCGGCTGGCCCGGCCCGGCTACATCGACCTACGGCCCGGCGCCCGCTACGCCTGCTTGTCCAACCCCGCCTTCGACGCCCTCAGTTTCGAGGTGTGGGTACCGCTCCTCACCGGTGGCGTCTGCGTCGTACTCGACGACGCCCAGGTGCACAGCCCGCACCGGCTGGCCGAAGCGCTCCGCGAGCGCCGGGTCGACACGCTCTTCATCACGGTGGCCCTGTTCAACGCCGTCGTCGAGCAGGTGCCGGACTGCTTCGCAGCGGCCGAACAGGTACTCGTCGGCGGTGAACAGCTCAACGCACGGATCATCCGCCGCTGGTACGCGGCCAACCCCACGTCCCGCACGGTCCTGCACAACGTGTACGGGCCGACGGAAGCCACGACCTTCGCCCTGTGCCACCCCATTCCACGGGACTTCGACGGCGACACGATCCCCATCGGCACCCCGCTGGCGGGCACCGGCGTGCTGCTGCGCACCGAGGACGGCCTTACCGCCGAGCCGGGCGAGGTGGCCGAACTGCTGCTGTCCGGACCGGCGTTGGCGCGCGGCTACCGCAACCTCCCGGAACAGACCGCCCGCAGCTTCGTGAGCCTTCCGAACACGGAGGACCGGCAACGGCGTTGGTATCGGACCGGCGACCTCGTACGCCAGGACACCGCGGGCCGGATCAGCTACGTCGGCCGGGCGGACCGTCAGGTCAAGGTGCGCGGCTTCCGGATCGAACCGGGCGAGGTCGAGCGGCAGATCCTCGCCCACCCCGCCGTCCGCCAGGCCCACGTGTGCACCCGCCGCGACGACGCGGGCCGGGGCGAGCTGCTCGCCTTCGTCGTGCTCGGTGACGACGCGCTGGGCCATGACCTCTCCTACGAGGCCTACGACCGTCACCTCGCCGCCGCCCTGCCCTCGTACATGCGCCCCCACCACACCCACCTCGTCACCGAACTGCCGCTGAACGCCAACGGGAAGGTCGACCAGGCCGCACTGCTGCGCGACGCCCGGACCCCGTGGCGCGGCACGCAGACGGACGACGTCACCATCAGCGCCGAGCAGCGGCGGGTGTTGGAGATCGCCGCGGACATCCTCGCCGTCGACGGCCTGCGTCCCGGCGACCGTTGGGCGGCCAGTGGCGGCGACTCGCTGAAGGCCCTGCGCTTCCGCTTCGAGATCCTCGGCCGTTTCGCCGTCGATCTGCCCCAAGACCTGGTTCTGGGCGCCGACTTCGCAGCCATCGCGGACGCCGTCCACACACCGGGCGCGGCCACGAGCGAGCACCCACCCGTGCCGGACCCCGTCGGCGAATCGAGCGCTCCGGCCACCAGCGAGCAGGAGCGCCTCTGGCTGCTGCACCAGCGGGACCCCGAGGACCGTTCCTACGACGTGCCGCTCGCCTTCCGCGTCCAGGGGCGCGTCGATACCGAGGTACTGCAGCGCGCGGGGCGTGCCCTGGTGGAACGGCACGTGGCCCTGCGCACCCGGCTGGTCCCCACCCCGCACGGACTGATCCAGCAGGTCGGCGATCCCTACGACCCCTGGGAACACCTCGAAGCGCGCCCCGGGGAGGAGTGGCAGCACACCGCCGACCGGTTCTTCGGCCACCGCTTCGACCTCGCCGACGCCCGTATGCTGCGGGCGACCTGGGTGGCGCGGGCCGACGGCGGGCTGCTCCTGCTGCACCTGCATCACGTCGCCGTGGACGGCTGGTCCCTCAACCTCCTGCTCCGCGATCTCACCGACGCGTGCACCGCCGAGGGCTCCGCCCGTACGCCCCTGGACTTCGCCCGCTGGCAGCACGCCTGGCACACGAGTCCCGCCTATCAGGACCGTCGCGCGCGGCTGCGCTCCCACTACGGCCGGGACGGCGAACCGTCGCCCGCCCTGGCGGCTCCCGACGTGTCCGGTGCACCGCGGGCGCGGCTGCTGCGTACGTCGCTCGACCTCGTCCGCCGTACCGCGCTGGACCGCAGGGCCGCTGAACTCGGCCTGACCCGCTTCCAGTTGCTGGTGTCCGCGTTCGCCGCGAGCCTGTACGGAGTGACCGGGCAGGACCGTCCGCTGATCGCCACCCCCGTGGCGAACCGGCCCCGGCCCGAGTTCGCGGACACGGTCGGGATGTTCGCCAACACCGTGCTCCTGGACCTGCCGATGGAGCCGCAGGGCTCCCTGGACGCGCAGCTGTCGGTCCATTCCGACGCCGTTCGCACGGTGTTGCAGGACCAGGAGGTGGCCCTCGCCGACATCCTCGCGGACCGCGCCTTCCGCGAGCGGACTCCGCTGTTCGACTATCTCTTCGTGCTGGAGAACACCGATTTCTCGGCACTCCGCCTGGAGGGCTGTGAGGTCCGGCCGGTGTGGCCGGATCCGCTGGGCGCCAAATGCGCTCTCACGCTGTCGGTCGTGGAGCACGAGGGCGGGTTCGACTGCCTCTGGGAGTATCGCGACGACATCGGCGCCGAGCGCGCCGAGGCCGCGGCGCTCCTCTTCCGTCAGGCCCTCGATCACCTGACCGGAGACACCGCCGTCGCTCTGCGCGAACTGGTCGCGAACCACCGCCGTTCCCTGCCCGACCACGGCCAGGGCCCCGCACGGGAACCGGAATTCACCACCGTCGCCGAGGGCTTCGCCCGACAGGCGGCCGACACCCCGCACGCCCCGGCCGTCACGACCGGCGAACTGACCCTCACCTACGCCGAACTCGACGCGCAGGCCTCCGAGTTGGCGGCCGTGCTGAGCGCGCGCCTCCCTGCCGATCCCGCCACCCCGGCTGCCGTGGCGCTCTACCTCCACCCCTCCGCCGAACACATCGTGGCGCTCCTGGCGGCCGCCCGCCTCAACCTCACCGTCGTCCCCCTCGACCCCGCCTACCCGCCGTCCCTCCTGCGGCACGTGCTCGACCAGTCCGATCCGCTGTGCGTGCTGCTGGCACCCGAGGACGAAGACGTCCTCGCCACCATCGCGCCCCCGTCCCTGCCTCGGCACACCCTCACGCTCGCCGCCGCCCCCACGACCGCGCCGTGCGAACCGCCCGCCCACCAGGGCCTGCGCCCGCTCTACACCCTGTTCACGTCCGGCTCCACCGGTACCCCCAAGGGTGTCCAGGTCCCCGACCGGACCCTGTGCAACCTGCTGACCTGGCAGCGCACCGACGGCGGCCTGCGCGGGCCCGCCGTCACACAGCAGTTCTCCATGCTGTCCTTCGACGTCTCCTTCCAGGAGATCTTCACCACCCTCTGCTCCGGTGGCCTGCTGCGCTTGGTGCGACCCGCATGGCGGCACGATGTCCCGGCCCTGCTGCGGGAGTTGGAGACCGGGGGAGCGGAGCGGATCTTCCTGCCGTACGTCGCCCTACAGCTGCTCGCCGAACACGGCGTACGCACCGGGCGGTTCCCGTCCCGGCTGCGCGAAGTCGTCACGGCGGGGGAGCAGTTGGTGTGCACCGACGCGATCCGCCGCTGGTTCGCCGGGCTGCCGAACGCCCGCCTGTTCAACCACTACGGCCCCACCGAGACCCACGTCGCCAGCGGGCTGTGCCTCGACGGCGACCCCGCGGCCTGGCCGCTGCGCCCGGCGATCGGACGCCCGGTGGCGAACGCCGTTCTGCGCGTGGTGGACGAGGGCGGCCACCCCGTGCCGCCTGGCGTCACCGGTAAGTTGCTCATCGGCGGTCTCATGGCCAACCGCTGCTACCTCG
The DNA here is from genome assembly GCF_053599215.1 of Streptomyces sp. NPDC001002. Lineage (NCBI taxonomy): Bacteria > Bacillati > Actinomycetota > Actinomycetes > Kitasatosporales > Streptomycetaceae > Streptomyces > Streptomyces sp. NPDC001002. Next base: position 27,522 of record NZ_JBSFLV010000043.1, read on the forward strand.
GCCCCGAGGCGCCGCACCGCGACCGCTTCACCGACGATCCCGACCTCGGCATCCTCTACCGCACCGGCGACCTGGCCCGCTTCGACGCCGACGGCCTGCTGCACTACGCGGGCCGGGAGGACGCTCAGGTCAAACTCGGCGGACACCGGCTGGAGTTGGAGCAGGTCGAGGCCGCGCTGCTCCAGTTCCCCGGCGTGACCAACGCGGTCGCGGCCGTGACGGACGGTCGTTTGGTGGCGTGCCTTCAGTGCCAGGGCGACGACCCCGATATCGCGGAGCTCGCAGACCATCTGGCCGGTCAGTTGCCGGCGTACATACGCGTCGGTCGTTTCCGTCGTCTGGTGGAACTGCCGCGCACACCCAGCGGCAAGCTGGATCGGCAGGCCGCACTCACCGCCCCTGGCCGCGAGTTGAGCCTGGCCCCTGCGGCCGCGTCGGACCTGTCGCCGCTCGAAGGACGGCTGGCCGCGCTGTTCGAGACGGTGACCGGCAAGGCGATCGCTGTGGAGCAGCGGTACTTCGACGCGGGCGCGACGAGTCTGGACCTGATGCGTTTCCAGCTTCGGTGTGCCGGCGAGGGTGATCTCGCCTTCACTGTGCCGGAGTTGTTCGAGCACGTCAGTCTTCGTGCCTTGGCGCGGCTCTTGGACCGGAGGGGAGCGGCCACCTCCGAGTCGGCGTCGGCGGGTAGCGGCCCGGTGGGGGAGCGGGGCGAGGAACTCATCGCCGTCATCGGCATGGCCGTGCGGCTGCCGGGCGCCCCCGACCTGGCCGCCTTCTGGGACCTGGTGGTCTCCGGTCGCCGAGGCATCGAGCACTTCCCGGCGCCCGATGGCCGGGTCGGCGCCCGCAGCCAGATGCCGGGGCTGCTCGACTTCGACCCGGGCCGCTTCACGATCAGCCCGCACGAGGCCCGGCTGATGGACCCCCAGCAGCGGCAGCTCCTGATGAACTGCGTCGAGGCGCTCGCCCACGCGGGCATCGGCACCCCGGCGGCCCACCGCGTCGGACTCGTGGCCTCCTGCGGGGAGAACACCTACTTCCAACGCATGCTGCGCGAGGCCGACCCGGCCGAACTGCCCGACACCTTCCGCCTGGCGCTGCACCACGAGAAGGACTTCCTGGCCACCAAGGCCGCCTACCACCTCGGCCTGACAGGCCCCGCCTTCACCGTGCAGTCGGCATGCTCCAGTTCGCTGGTCGGCGTGCACATCGCCGCCGGGATGCTCCGGCAGGGCGACGCGGACGTGATGCTCGTCGGCGGTGTCCTCGTCGACCCCGACCTGACCGACGGCTACACCTACCGGCCGCAGCACATCTTCTCCCCGGACGGTCACTGCCGGCCCTTCAGCGCGGACGCCGCCGGGACCGTCGGAGCCAGCGGCACCGGCGTGGTCGTCCTCAAGCCTCTCGCCGCCGCCCGCCGGGACGGGGACACCGTCTACGCCGTGATCACCGGATCCGGCGTCAACAACGACGGTTCGGACAAGCTCAGTTACAGCGCGCCCGCTCTCGCCGGGCAACGCGCCGCGATCCGCGCCGCCCTGCACCGCAGCGGGCGTACCGGTGCCGAACTCGGCTACGTGGAGGCACACGGCACCGGCACCCGCCTCGGGGATCCCGTGGAGGCGGCCGCGCTGCGGCAGGCGTACGGCCTGACGGACGACGCGCGCGTTGCGCTCTCCTCCGTGAAGAGCCAGATCGGGCACCTCGGCGCCGCCGCGGGCGTCGTCGGCATGGTGCGGGCCGTGCTGGCCGTGCATCACGGGATCGTCCCGCCCACGGCGGACTTCGACCGCCTCAACCCGGAGATCGACAACGGGCCGTTCCGGGTGCCGGTGGCAGCGGAACCCTGGCCGGAGGGCGCGCCCCGGGTGGCCGCGGTCAGCAGTTTCGGCATCGGGGGGACCAACGCCCACCTGCTGCTTGAGCAACTCGACGGCGGGTCAACGGAATTCACTGCGCCGACGCATCCGAGCTCGCCGACTGCTCTCACCGCGGCGACCGGGCGCCCGGCGACCGAACCCGTGCCGTGCCTGCTCCTGTCCGGCGGTTCCGAGGCAGCCGTACGCGCGGACGGCCGCCGTATCGCCGACTACCTGAGCGCACACCCCGACGCCTATCCGCAGGTACTGCGCCACCTCCAGACCGGACGGCCCGCGCTCGCCCATCGGGCGGCGGCGGTCTGTCCCGATGCGGCGTCGGCCGTGGCGTGGCTGCGCTCGCTCACCTCGACGGCGGCGCCCTCCTCGTCAACTCGACCCGCAGAAGCGGGACATGACCCGCTGGCGATCGCCGAGGGCTGGACGGCGGGACACACCTTCGTCTGGCCCGAAGGTCCCGCGAACCCGCCATGGGACTTCCCGCCGCCCGCCTTCGACACGGCCGAGTACGACTTCGCCCGCGCTGCCCCTGCCGACGCGCCCGCGTTGCCGGAACGGCTACCCGCCTCCGAGTGGTTGCACCAGCCGCACTGGACCCGCCTACGCCGAGCCCGCACCCAGGCGTCTTCTCAAGTACCGGGCCGCACCGCCGTGTTGGTCGCGGCACTGGACACGACCCCTGACGCATGGCGATTCCTGGAGCGGCACTACGCCCGCGTGGTCCGACTTCACGTACGGGCCACCAGCACCCCCGACACCCTCACCCGCCTCGACGACGACCACTATGAGATCGACCCCACCAACTCCGCACAGCTTTCAGCACTGTTGACCCGTCTGACCGATCGCGGCGAACCCGGCGTCGACTGGCTGCACGCCCTGCCGTTGGCCCTGGACGGCAGCGTCGACGAGCGCTCGCTGGAGACCGCCCAGTGGGCGTGCCTCGACACGGTTGCCGCCCTCAGCAGGACCCTGGCCGACCTTCCGGACGCGGAACGGCCACGCGTATGGCTGCTGTCCCACCAGGCGCAGCCGGTCACCGGCGCGGTCCGGAGGCCGGAGGCGGGACTGCTCGCCGCGGCCACCGAGACCCCGCGCCAGGAACTCGGCGTAACCATGCGCTGGTTGGACCTCCCCGGACCCGCCCCGGCCGACTGGGCGGACCACCTGTCCGACCTGCTCCTCGACGACACCCTTGCCGAACCGGCGACGGTGGCCCTGTGCTCCGGCTTCTGGTGGCACCGCACCCTCCACCCGGTCCCTGCGCCTGAACCCGCGCCCACAACCTCGCCGTTCACCCCCGGAACCCACCTCATCCTCGGCGGCACCGGCGGCATCGGCACCACCCTGGCCGCACGCCTCCTCGACCACCCCGGCACCCGAGTGGTCCTGCTCGCCCGCGGAGACAGCACACCGCCCACCCTGCGGGCGCACGCGGACCGCGTCACCGTCGTCCCGGCCGACCTCGCCACGGAAGCCCCGCACACCATCGCCGCGCGCCTCGCCCCACACCTCGACGACCTCACCGGCATAGTGCACGCGGCAGGAACGGCCGCCGGCGGACTGCTCGCCCGACGCGACCCCACCACCGCCCGCCGTGCCACGGCAGCCAAGCTGCATGGTGCCCTGCTCGTCGAGCGGTTGATCGCCGAGCACCACCCCCACTACGCGGCCTACTGCTCCTCAATGGCCGCTCAGTTCGGCGGTGTTGGCCAGTTCGACTACGCGGCGGCCAACGCCTGTCTGGATGCCTTCGCCCAGTACGCGCCTCCGGGCACGGACGCGACCGTCCGCATGAGCATCGGTTGGGACGCCTGGCGGGAGGTCGGCATGGCGCAACACGCCCTCGGCACCGACACCCGCCACCAGCAGCACCTGGCCGTCGCACTCACCCCCGACGACGGCGCGGCGGTCTTCGAACAGGCCCTGCACCTGCAACTGCCCCACCTGACGGTCAACACCACACCCCTGCCCCAGGCCCGCTTCTTCTACGAACCGGCGGACGCACCGGAACAGGTAAGCGGTCAGGCGCCGGTATCCGTACAGGCACCCGCCCCGAACACGACCCCAACCCACAGCGCCCCCGCGCCCCCACCCGGCGACCCCGCCACCGACCTCGCCGAGGTTCTGCGCGACCTGCTCGGCGTCGACGCCATCGACCCCGCCGCACCGCTGTACGACCTCGGTGCCGACTCGCTGACGCTGCTGGAAGTCATCGAGGGGGCCAAACGCCGGTACGGCGTCGACATCGAGCTGTCCCGGCTCAGCCACCGTGTCACCCTCGCCGAGATCCTCGACCACCTTGCCGCCGCCACCTATCCGGCCTCTGCAGCGGGCGCCGAGGTGGACGTCGAGATCTGGCAGCGCGGCACCGGCCGGGACGTCCTCTGCCTGGTCCATCCGGTCGGCGGCGACATCCAGGCCTACCGCCCGCTGGTGTCGGCCCTCCCGGACGACCTGACCGTCTGCCTCATCGCCGACCCCGCCCTGCGCGAGCCCCAGCTCCCCGCCCGGTCGATCACCGACCGCGCCGGGCACTACCTGGCGGCCGTACGGAGCGCGTTCCCCGACACCGAGCACCAACTCCGGCTGGCCGGTTGGTCGTTCGGGGCGTGGACGGCCCTGTCGATGGCGGCGCTCGCGGAGACGGACGGGCGGCCCGTCCACGCCCTGTACCTCCTCGACCCGCCGCCGCCCGGCGCCGGCGAACGGCTCGCGGCCTACGACGAGCAGCAGGTGGAGGCCGTCTTCGCCCGCGAGTTGAGCGGCAACGGCGGCACCGGCACCGACCGCCTGACCGAGTCGGGCCGCGCCTACGCCGAACGCCTCGCGCGCTGCTGTCGTACGAACCTCGCGGCCATGGCCGAGCACCGGTTGCCGCGGCTCACCCGGACGCCCACCACCGTGTGGCTCGCCGAGCGCCCCGTCGAGGACGTGACCCCGCTCGCTCCCGAGCCGACCCCGTCCGACGCGTGGGACGCCCATCTGGCCGGGCCCGTCGGCGTTCACCGCGTCGACGCCACGCACTACGAACTCGTAGCCCCACCGCATGTCCATGAGATCGCCGCCGCTTTCAAGGACGACCTCGCCGACACCACCCCCGCCCCACCGAACCACGGAGGACCCTCATGGAGGACTACGCACTGCAGGCCGTCGAGCGGCTGACCACCCGGCCCGCCGAGCCGTACGACACCCTCTCCGTCGCGCCCATCTCCCCGCTCCTGGGCGCGGAGGTCTCCGGGCTCGACCTGTCGCGGGAACTGACACCCCAACAGGAGAAGGAACTCAAGCACGCGTTCCAGACCCACCATGTCCTGGTCTTCCGCGACCAGGACATCGACCCCGAGCAGCACAAGAGGTTCGCGGCCGTCTTCGGCGAACTGCACCCCGTCGCGCTCCCGGTCGAGGGATCCGACCCGTACATCCTGGAGATCAAGGCGACCAAGGAGTCGAAGGCGGTCGCCGGGAACGGCTGGCACGCCGACGGCACCGCGGACGTCGAGCCGTCGCTCGGGTCGATGCTGTATCTGACCACGGTCCCCGGGAGCGGTGGCGGGGACACCTTGTTCGCCAACATGCATCTCGCCTACGAGCTGCTCTCGCCGTCGATGAGGGAGTTCCTGGACGGACTGACCGCGCTCCACGACGGGGCCCTGCCCTGGGTCGCCGCCGGACAGACACCGCCGCCCGAGTACGACGTGCCGCGCACCGAACACCCCGTCGTCGTCCGGCACCCGGAGACGGACCGCAAGCTGCTCTTCGTCAACGCCCCCTACACCTCGCACATCACGCAGCTCTCCCGCGCCGAGAGCGACGCGTTGCTCGGCATGTTGTACGAGCACATCGCCGGTACGCCGCTGCTGCACTGCCGGGTCCACTGGCAGCCGCGCACCCTGGTGTGCTGGGACAACCGCAGCGTGCAGCATCATGCGGTGTGGGACTACTTCCCGCACACCCGCCACGGCCGTCGCGTGGCCGTCAACGGGAGCCGTCTGTACGCCTGAGCCGCCGTCCACTCCGTCCCGGGAGGAGCACCATGAGCGCCACGACGCCGACCGGGAGCCCCGCGCGAACCACCTCTGCCTGGGCGCCACTTGCCCAACCGGTCTTCCGGGCCCTGTGGATCGCGCAGTTCGTGTCGAACATCGGCACGTGGATGCAGACGGTGGGCGCGCAGTGGCTGCTGGTCGGGCACGGGGCGACCCTGGTCACGCTGGTGCAGACGGCGTCCAGTCTGCCCATCGTGCTGCTGGCGCTGCCCTCGGGTGTGCTCGCCGACCGGTTCGACCGGCGTGGGCTGCTGCTGGTGGCGCAGTTCGCGATGTTCGCCGTGTCGGTCGTGCTGACGGTGCTGGCCTTCGCCGACGCGCTGTCGCCCGCGCCCCTGCTCGCCCTGACCTTCCTGCTCGGCTGCGGGACCGCGTTGATGGGGCCGTCGTGGCAGGCCATCCAACCGGAGTTGGTGGACCGGGAGCAGCTCGGGCAGGCGTCCGCGCTGGGCGCGGTGAACATGAACCTCGCCCGTGCCGTGGGCCCGGCGCTCGGCGGTGTGGTGGTCGCCGCGGCCGGTGCGGGCTGGGTGTTCGGCTTCAACGCGGTGTCGTTCCTCGGCATCGCCGCCGTACTGCTGGTGTGGCGGCGGCCGAAGACGAGCGTCCCCACCGCCGAGCGGGAACGGCTTCTGACCGCGCTGTACGCGGGCCGGCGCTATGTGTGGAACGCGCCCGGCGTCCGGCGCGTGCTGCTGCGGACGGCCCTGTTCATCCCCGGTGCCGCCGCCCTGTGGTCGCTGCTGCCGCTCATCGCGGCCGACTCTCTGGGCATGGGGTCCGGCGGGTACGGAATGCTGCTCGGCGCGGTCGGGGTCGGTGCGGTGGCGGGAGCGTTCGCGCTGCCGTGGCTTCGTCAACGCCTCGGTATCAACGGCGTGTTGGCCGCCGGTGCCGTCATGTTCGCCCTCGTCCTGGCGGTCCTCGCCACCGTTCATGTCACCTGGCTCGCGGTCCTGGTACTGCTGCCCGCGGGGCTCGCCTGGATCGGCGTCCTGTCCACGCTCAACGCGGCGATCCAGACGCGGCTGCCCGGCTGGGTACGGGCGCGCGGACTCGCCGTCTATCTGCTGGTCTTCCAGGGCGGTCAGGCGCTCGCCGCTCCGCTGTGGGGTGCGCTCGTGCAGTGGGTGGGGCTGACCGCGGCCCTGCTCACCGGCACCGTGGTGATGCTGCTGAGCGCGCTCACCCTGCTGCGCTGGAAGCTGTACGGCATGGAGGGCATCGACCCCACGCTCTCCGACCACTGGCCCACCCCGCCCCTTGTCTTCGTGCCCGGTCCCTTGGACGGCCCGGTGCTGGTCTCCGTCGTCTACCGGGTCGCGCCGGACGACTGCGCCGCGTTTCTCGACGCGATGGACGACGTCGCCCGCTCCAGGCGCCGGACCGGCGCCCTCACCTGGGGCCTGTTCCAGGACGGCAACGAACCCGGCCGCTTCATCGAGAACTACCTCGTCGGTTCCTGGGGCGAGCACCTGGCCCAGCACCACAGCCGCCTGACCGAGACCGACCGCCGCTTCGAGGACCGCGCCCGCGCCCTGCTCCTGCCCGGCACGACCCCTGAAGTGACCCATGCCTTCGACGCGTCCGTCGGACCGACCGTGCCCAAGCCGGCGGCCGCGTCCTCCTGACCTGGCGGTGCCGGTGCGGTGGGGGGGCTGTCACTCGGGTGAGGCTGGTGGGCAGACCGCGCTCGGGTCGAGCCGGTGTCAGACCCGCCCCCTAGAGTTCCCTGGCATGACCTCGAACAACGATGCCGTCGCCGCCCAACTCGACGAACTGCGCAGCCTGTTGGACACCGCCTCACCCGCACGGGCCCGCAAGGCCGTCCGCGAACTGGTGGTGATCCCCGACGACGGCGCGGCCTTGGAACTGGCCGAGCGTTTCGGCAGGATCGCGGAATTCTCGTCGGAGTTGCTGCTGCGGCTCTGGCCCCAGGCCGCCGACCCCGACGGCTTCTGCGCGGCGCTGCTGGCGCCGGCCCTCACCCGTGAGGGTCGCGACGAACTGCGGCTGCGGCGCATCTCCTCGCTGGCGGGCTTACGTCACCTGACCATGCTCCGCAAGCTGCACATCGACAAGTGCAAGGAGATCACCGACCTCACCGAGGTGGGCGCGCTCACCGGCCTGACCGACCTCGACCTGAACGGCTGCGCCGGAGTCGAGGACATCACGCCGCTCGGCGGTCTGACCGAGCTGACCCGGCTCAACCTGCACCGGTGCAGGGCCGTCGCGGACACCACCGCCCTGCTCACCCTGGGGCGGCTGCACGAGCTGGACCTGAGCATGACCAAGGTGCACTCCACCGCCGGTTTCGGCGCGGCCTTCCCCCTGCTGGAGCGTCTGACGCTGCGCGGCTGCCGGGCCTTCAAGGACGCGGGACACCTGGCCGGACTGGCCCGGCTCACCAGCCTCGACCTCGGCTGGACCGGCATCCGCGATCTGCGGGGCCTGCGCGGGGTGCCCGCGCTCACCGAGCTGGACCTGCGCAGCTGCGGACAGCTGCGCAACCTGACCGGCATCGACTCCGTGCCGAACCTGACCGAGCTGACCCTCGCCGACTGCCCGCGGCTAGAGACCGTCGACGGGCTCGGCGCACACCCCCGGCTGACGAGACTCCTGGTCACCGGCAGCCCTGCCCTGCGCGATCTGCGTGGGGTGTCGGCGTTGACGAACCTGACCCGGCTGATCGTGGCCGACAGCGAGAAGCTCACGTCACTGGCGGGAGTCGGACCCCTGCGAACCCTGGAGTTCGTCTACGTCTCCGCCTGCCCGGCCCTGGCGAACTACTCCGAACTCGCGCGCCTTCCGTCCCTGGGGCGCCTCAACGTCCGTGGTACCCCGCTGCTCCGTGACCTCTCGCCCTTCGCGGCGCTGTCCGGCCTGCGGGAGCTCACCCTCATGGAGTGCGACGGCCTGATCGACCTCACCGGCCTCGGCGTCCACCCCCGGCTGACCCAGCTGACGGTCCGGTCCTGCGCCAACCTGCGCACCATCGGACACCTCGACGGACTGCCGGATCTGCGCGAGCTGGAGATCTCGGGCTGCGACTCCCTCGCCGACCTCGACCACCTCGGCGACCTGCCCTCCCTCACCGAGCTGACGGTGCTGGACTGTTCCGCGCTCACCGACGTCAGCAGCCTGGCCGGAGCCGCCCACCTCCACAAGCTGGCCCTCTACCGCGTGGCCGCCCTGACGTCGCTGCGCCCGCTGGAGGCATGCCCCGCGCTGAACGAGCTCCGCATAGTCAGCTGCCCACTGGTCGACGACATCCCCGTCGGCTCACTCGGCACGCTCTCCGTGCAGGGCGTGGACTGGACGGACCTGTCCCGCCTGGCCGGCCACAAGCCGCTGCGCGTCCTGGACATCCCGTCCATGCCGGAACTGGTGGACATCAGCGCCCTGTCCGGCCTCACCGAGCTCACCGAGATCCGCTTCGGCCTCAGCCACCAGCTCAAGGACGCCCGCCCCCTGCTCGACCTGCCGTCCCTCCAGCGCGTCACCATGACCTCCCGCATGCGCATGGACGAGTACTACGGCAATCCCGACCCGGTCATGGTCGAACTGGAGGCACGCGGAGTGACCGTCGCCCGCAGCTAGGTGCGCTCACGGCTCGTCCGGCGACGGCTTCCGCCCCGGCGCTCGCACACCAGGCACCAACTAGGTACCATCGCCGTATGCCCTCACTGAACGTGTCCTTCACCGACGAGGAACTCGAAGGCGTGCGCGCGGCCGCGGCGGCCGAAGGCAAGAGCCTCAAGCAGTACCTCCACGACCTCGGCGTCCGCGAGATGCAGCGCAGGCAGTTCGTCGCGGGCGCGGGGGCATGGGCCGACCGGCTGCGCGAGGAGTTCGACGACGCCTTCCCGGACGAGGTGCCGCCCGCCGAGCGCGCCGACGGAGCCGCTGCCGCCTGATGCACCTGAACATCGACGTCTCCTGGCTCCTCGACGTCCAGGAGTCCGCCCTCGGTCACGAGGACATGTCCGTCACCGACTACTCCGCCCTGGTGGCGGCCATCGCCAGGCACCGGACCAAGCTCCCCACCCTCGAAGCCGCCGACCCGGACGCGGCCTGGCGCGCCGCCGCCCTCATGCACACGATCGTCCGCCTGGAGCCGCTCCCGCACCGCAACAGCCTGTACGCCGCGTTCGTCGCGGCCCAGTACATGGCCCAGTCCGGCGAAGGCATCGACCCGCCCTACGGCGCGCTGTCCGAACTCGTACGGAAGATCCGCGACACCCGGGTGCGCGTTCCCGCGGTCGCCGACCAACTGCGTTCCTGGAAGGTCTGACGGCATATTCCCCCGGCTCTTTCCCCTCTCCGTTCCGGTCACCGGAACGGGCCGTGACAGCCGGGTTCGCGCGGAGCAGCCTGGTGGGCCAACAGGGCGCGCAGCGGGCGAACGCAGGTCCACCGCCGGACGGGCGCCGGTACTCATCGGGGGATGCAGCCGTATGGACCGTATGGATGGTGGGGACGTCGCGGTGAACAGAGGGGCGCCAGGGGGACAGGGGATCCGGGTGGTGGTGATCTCCCCGGTCCGGATCTATCTCCAGGGACTGGCTCAACTGCTGGACGGCGAGGACGGATTACAGCTCGTGGGGACGGCGGCCGACGTGGTCGCCGCGCAGTCGCTGCTGGCCGGGGCGGACGTCGACGTCGTCCTGCTCGACACGACGGGGGACATGGCCGGCGAGGCGGGCCTCGACGCGCTGTACCGGCTGGGCGAGAACACCACGGTGCCGTGCGTGGTGCTCGGCATCTCCGACCGGGCCGCGGACGTGGTGGCGTACGCGGAGGCCGGCATCGCCGGATACGTCACCAACGAGAACTCCTTCACGGATCTGGTCGACACGCTCCGGTCCGCGACCCGGGGCGAGTTCAGCTGCCAGGCCGGAGTCGCCGCCGGGCTCGTCGGGAGGTTGGCCGCGCTGGCCAGGGTCCACCGGGGCGTGCGGGCGCCCAAGCTCACCTCCCGCGAACTGCAGATCGTCGCGCTGATCGAGTCCGGGCACGCCAACAAGGAGATCGCACGGCTGCTCCACATCCAGCTGACCACCGTGAAGAACCACGTGCACAACGTCCTGGAGAAGCTGGGCGTGGGCAGCCGGAGCGAGGTCGCCGCCGCGGTGCGCGGGTTCCGAATGACCTTGCCCGCACCGGCCGTTGCGACAACGGGCATGGGTGCGGGGACCGGATCCCGCACCGGTCCCTATCCGGATCCCGTGGATTCATTCGCGCGCGAAAGGGTGCCCGCACAATCGCCCTGATGCCCCCTCTGGGTGGAGGTGCCAGGTGCTCGAGCGTTCCGCGAAAGGCGCACAGGGACAGGACCGGTCTCCGCCGGGCGGCGCTTCGACCGCGGCCTCGCGGACGCGGGCGGCCTCCCCGCCGGGGCACATCCTGCGGAGTCTCGGAAACAGGGCTCTCGCGGAAGGCGTGAACCCGCCCGGGGCCGTCGAGGTACCGGCCCACCAGGTCGCCGCCGCCTTCCACCGGCACGGTCCGGCGGCGGCCGCGGCCACCGTCCGCGGGGCCCGCGCCGCCGGCAGCCCGCTGCCCGCCGAGATCGCGTGCCGGGCGAGCGCGCACTTCGGTCTGTCCCTCGGTCAGGTACGGCTGCACGACGACGCCTTCGCGCATGAGGCGGCGGCGGGAGTGCGGGCCAACGCGTTCACGGTGGGCGACCATGTCTTCTTCGGCGCGGGCAAGTTGGAGACCGGGACGTCCGCCGGTCGGTTCCGGATCCTGCACGAGATCGCCCACACCTTGCAGCAACGCCGGCCGGGCGGGGCCGCCGCGGACATCGAGGCCCTGGAACGGGACGCGGACCGAGTCACGGTGGCCGGAGCGGCTGCGGTGCCGGGCATGCTCGGTACGGGCCAGGTGCTGCTGCGCGAGCCGACGTATCCCCGGCGGGCCACCTCGACCCAGATGCTGCGGGAGGCCGACCGGGTCCTCGGGCAGGCCAGGAACGAGGAAGCCGCCGACCCGACGCTGCGGATGTGGTCGCGCGTCACGTCGAACTTCGAACCGGACGTGACCTGCGGTGTGCTCGCCCGCCGGGTGTGGACCTCCGTCTTCCTGCGGCACTTCACCGAGCCCGAGCAGCGGCCGGGCGTGGAGAGCGCCCACCCGCGCTACCTCTACTCCCGCGACTACGGCTGGATCGACGGACAGCACTTCTTCGCCTTCATCGACTTCGCCGAGGGCCAGGTCAAGGACGCGGGCAGCCGGCAGGGCGGCCTCGACCGGGCGACCGTGCAGGGCTCGCAGATCGAACGCAGTCAGCAGGGCGTGAAGGACAAGGTCCTCCTCGGTGAGCCGCCGGCCACCGGCGTGACCCGGCTGATGCAGGTGCGCGGCCCGAACACCGGGCTGTTCGTCCTGCCACGCGCCGCGGCCGGAACCGCCACCCAACTCGGCGCCAACCTCCTGGCGTGGCAGACCCTCACCGGCGCCCAGTCCGAACTCTTCGACCAGCTCGACCCCGTACAGCGCTCGAAGTTCTGGACCGACAGCGCCAAGTCCGCCTGGAGCTACGAGGACATCGTGTCCAACCAGCTCGGCACCCGGTTCTTCCTGGAGCACGGCGCGGCGATCAACTCCCTGCCCGCCGCCGCCCGGTCGGCCGAGTTCACGGCACGGCTGGCCGCCTTCTTCCAGGCCATCAAGGTCGTCGACGACCAGGCCGTCCTGGACGGCGTCGCGCGCAACCTGCCCGGCCAGGAGCGCTACCGGCCGCCGACCACGGACGAGGCGAAGGCACGGCAGCTGCACCCCGAACTGTTCACCCTGCCCCGGTGATTCGGCGAAGGACCGGACACCGGCGAGGGACCCGGACACGGGCCAGGGATCCGGATACCGGCGAAGGATCCGGATCCCGGGCCGGTCCCTTTGTGGACCCGGGGGATTCATGCCAACGGCCGCGCACTTCAGCAGAGTTGTCCTTACCGGAAGCGGTGCACACCGATGGACCCGATTCGAGTTCTCGTCGCGGACATGGTCGCTCTTGACCGCGACATCGTGGCGCGCATCGCCGCACAACCGCAGGACATTACGATCGTGGGCAGCGCCCGCGGAGCGGCCGAGGCCGCCGCCGCGCTCGACGCCCGCGGGGCCGACGTCCTGGTGACGTCCGCGTCCGGCACCGGATCGCTGGGCGCCTGCCTGGCGTTGATGTGGGCCCACCCGCGCCTGGCCGTCGTGGTCGTGGACCCGGCGGACCCATCAGGTCTCGTCCGGGTCTGCCGGCTCGCCGAACAGGTGCGCGGGGCGGACGCTCCGTGGCCGGAGTACCTGCTGGACGCGATCCGCTCGGCGGCGGACGCGGTGCGAGAGGACTGAGGGGCGCTGTTCGACGGCGGCCCCGGGAGGAGGAGCACATGACCGTACGGATCAGGAGCCTGCTCACGTCGGGCCCGATCATGGTCTCGCTGAACAGCGGACGCACCGTCCGGCTGTCGCCCGGGCGGTGGTCGGCCGAGCTGCGCGACGCCGAGGTGGCGGACAACGCCAAGGTGGACCGGCTGAGCCGGCGCGGCGACATCGAGGTGGAGCAGAGCGGCGAGGAGCCCCAGGGCTCCTCCGCCGCCAAGGAGACCTCCGCCGCGGGAGAGAGTTCCGCAGCCCAGGAGGCCTCCGCCGCCCACGAGGACGCCGGCGCGGGCAAGGGCTCGCGCACCCGGAAACGTACCGACTCCACCGGATGACCGTGCGCAGCCCAGGCTTCGATTCGTAGAGGAGACGATCATGCCGACCCTGAGTTATCCGGGTGTCTACGTCCAGGAGGTGTCCGGCGGAGTGAGGCCGCTGGACACGGCCAGTACGTCCACCGCCGCGTTCGTCGGACTGAGCGAGATGGGTCCGGACACCGGCGCGGGACTGGTCACCAACTGGACCGACTTCCAGCGCGTCTACGGCTCGTTCATCACCGACAGCCATCTCGCCCACGGCGTGTTCCAGTACTTCGGCAACGGCGGCCGCCAGTGCTACATCGTGCGCGTCACCCGCCCCGACGCCACGGTGGCCGATGTCACCGTGCACAACCGCGCGACCCCGCCGGCGGCGGGACTCACCTTCTCGGCGAAGAACAAGGGCGAGTGGGGCAACACACTGCTCCTCCAGATCGAGGACGGCACACTCGACCCCGGCAACCTGTTCAAGCTCACGGTCCGTCGGCAGACCGATCCCGCCGCTCTGCCGGACAGCCCGCAGGACCTGCCGGCCCTTGAGGTCTTCGACAACCTCAGCATCGACCCCGCCTCGCCCGCCTACGTCGTGAATGTCGTCGGACAGACCTCCGGACTGATCGACGTCGAGGTGCCGGCGGACAACGACGGCACCCAACAGGGCCTCCACCGGGGCGGGTTGGGCCCGACCCTGCCGCTGGACACCGACATCTCCTTCCAGATCTCCCTCGACGGCGACGGCTTCCAGCCGGTCACCCTGGCCACGACGGCCGGCTCGGCCACCGCGCTCGCCGAGGTGGCCACCGCCATCGAGAGCGCGGTCCACGGCCTGCACAAGAGGAAGGCGTCCACCGACCCCGTGGCCTTCACCGGCTTCACCTGCACCACGGAGACGGTGGGATCGAAGTCCCGGCTCGTGCTGAAGTCCGGTACGAACGCGGCCACTTCGTCCGTACGGATCCAGCCCGCGGCGGCGCACGACGCCACCGCGCTGCTCCGGATCGGGGCCGCCGCGGGCGGACGCTCCGAGGACGGCATCGCGCTACGACGCCCGGCCGCCGTCCAGTTGCTGCAGATCGGCGACTCGGGCATCGCCGCGCCCGTCACGGCGGCCACCCGCGGCTCCGACGGCGACGCGGACATCACCGAGACCTCCTTCAGCGACGCGTTCTCCCGGCTGGACCACGTCACCGACTTCAGCCTGCTGGCCGTACCGGGGGAGAGCAGCCCCGCGATGGCCGACCTCGGGATGGCCTACTGCGCCAACCGGCCGCTCCAGGACGTCTTCTACATCGCGGAGACCGGTCGGGACGACGACACCGTCGCCGACGCGACGACCTTCCGCAACAAGCTGACCACGTCCAACTCCTACGGGGCGCTGTACTTCCCGTGGGTCAAGTCCCTCGACCCGGCGGGCGGTTCGGCGGATCCGATCCTGCTGCCCCCTTCCGGCGCTGTCGCCGGGCTCTACGCCCGTATCGACGCCTCGCGCGGTGTGTGGAAGGCACCGGCCGGCACCGAGGCCGGGCTGAACGGGGTCGTCGGTCTCGGCGCCGAGCTGAGCGACGTCGACCACGGCAACCTCAACCCCCGTGGCGTGGACGTCATCCGGCGCTTCCCGGGAGTCGGCGTGGTGGCGTTCGGCGCCCGCACGATCTCCGCGGACCCGCAGTGGCGGTACGTCCCGGTGCGCCGGACCGCGATCATGCTGCGGGTCAGCATCTACAACGGCATCCAGTGGGCCGTGTTCGAACCCAACGACGAGCCCTTGTGGTCCCAACTGCGGCTGTCCATCGGCTCCTTCATGACGACCCTGTTCCGGCAGGGCGCGTTCCAGGGCGCCACCCCCTCGCAGGCCTTCTTCGTCAAGTGCGACGCGGAGACGACCACGCAGGCCGACATCGACGCCGGGGTGGTCAACGTCCTCGTGGGCTTCGCACCCCTGAAGCCGGCCGAGTTCGTCGTCGTGAAGATCAGCCAGCAGGCGGGCCTGGCGTCCGGGTAACGGCGGACGAACTACAAAAGGAGCAGGGCCGATGCCCAAGTTCACTGTCAACAGCACCCGGTTCGACCCCTACCTGGGATTCAGGTTCAAGATCAAGATCGACGGCCAGTACGTGGCCGGACTCAACAAGTGCAGCCCGCTGAAGCGGACCACGGAGGTCACCTCCTGGTACGAGGGCGGCGACGCCAGCGGACCCCACCAGATACCGGGGAAGACCCAGCACGCCCAGATCACCCTGGAGGCCGGTGTCACCCACGACACCACCTTCGAGGACTGGGCGAACAAGGTGAACAACTTCCAGGGCGACGCGGCGATGTCCCTGGCCACCTTCCGCAAGGACATTGCCATCGAGGTCTACAACCTCGGCGGCCAGAAGGTCCTCGCCTACAACGTCTACCGCTGCTGGGTCTCCGAGTACCAGGCGCTGCCCGAGCTCGACGCGGGCGGCAACGCGGTGATGATCAGCTCGATCAAGCTGGAGAACGAGGGCTGGGCCCGGGACATCTCGGTGACCGAGCTCAAGGAGACCTGAGAGGTTCCCCATGGGCGTGCTTCCGGGCGGCTACTGGGACTCCGCCGGACGACTGCACCGAGAGTTCGAACTCGCGACCCTCACCGGCCGCGAGGAGGAGCTGCTGGCCGGCGCCCGCGCACCGCACACCGCGGCGTTCGTCACCGAGGTGCTCAGCCGGTGTGTGGCCCGGCTGGGCGACATCAGTCCGGTACCGCCGGAGGTGACCCGCCAACTGCTGGTTGCCGACCGCCAGTTCCTGCTGCTGCACCTGCGCAGGGCCACCTTCGGCGACCGGGTCGGGGCGAGCCTGATCTGCCCTTGGCCGGAGTGCGGTCAACGGGTCTCGATCGAGTTCTCCGTCGACAGCGTGCCGGTCGAGGAGGCCCGGGACCGGGCGCCGACCCACACGATGACCACCTCCGACGGCACGGAGGTCACCTTCCGCCTGCCCACGGGCGCCGACCAGGAGGAACTCTCGGCCCACCTGGCGGTCAACGAGGCCGAGACGCTCACCGGACTGCTGGCCCGCTGCGTCCTGCGGATGGGCCCGCAGGACGAGCCACCGGACCGTGAGTCGGTGGCGGCGCTCCCGGCGGCCACCAGGGCCGAGATCGAGGAAGCCATGCGGGAACGGGCCCCCTCGGTCGAGCAGACCCTGGAGGCCGAGTGCGCCGAGTGCGGCCGGACCTTCCTCGCGCCCTTCGACGTCCACCGCTTCTTCTTCGGCGAACTGCGCACCGACGCGACCGCGCTGTACCAGGAAGTCCACTACCTGGCCTATCACTACCACTGGAGCGAGACCGAGATCATGGCCATGACCCGCGACAGACGGCACACGTACATCGACGTGCTCGCCGACGCGATCGAGGTGCTCAACAGTGGCTCGTGACGGTTACGCGTACGCGGTACTGGCCGACGGCGCCCGCCCCTACCGCCACCGCGCCGGCGTCCGCGCGCTGCTGGGCGCGGCCGAGGAGACGGGCGTACGGGTCAGCTTCACGGCGGCGGTGCGGGGGCGCTCCTTCCGCTACGTCCGTGAATACCAGGGCGATACGGCGGTGCCGTCGGGGTGGGACGACGTGTTGGCCGAGGTGAGTGGGGGAGAGGGGCGGCTGCCGGGCCGTCGGATGCGTCAACTGGCGTCAGAGCCTGGTGCCTTCGATGAACGCGTGCTTGAAGGGCGGGCGTCCGAGGTGCGGGTGCTTCCCGGACGGGCGCTTGAGGGGCGGAGGCCTGAGGCGCGGGTGCTGGAAGGGCCGGTGACTGAGTCGCGGGCGCATGAGTCGCGGGCGCATGAGGGGCGAGTGCATGAGGGGCGAGTGCATGAGGGGCAGGCGTCCGAGGCGACGGTCCTGGACGAGCAGGCCTCTGAAGCGCGGGTGCTTGAGGGGCGTGCGGCTGAAGCGCGTGCGTCGCATGTCGCGTCCCATGGTGTGCGCCCTCGCGGGCCGGTCTCCCGTGTCTCCGATGCGGCGGCGGTCGAGGTCCCTGATGGCGCTGGGTCAAGAGCCGCTGCCGATGGCTACGCGCGCGCGGTGCTGGTCGACGGGGCTCAGCCCTACCTCCATCGTGCCGGTGCGCGCGCTCTGCTCGGGGTGGCCGAGGACACGGGTGTCCGGACGAGCTTCACGTCGGCTGGACAGGCGCGGGCTCTCCGCTACGTCCGTGAACACGAGGACAGTTCGACGGCGCCCTCGGGCTGGGACGACGTCCTGGCGCAGACGGAAGCCGTCAGGACGACCGAAGCCGTGCCCCGCGAGCCGGAACCGACCGCGACAGTAACGGCCGGTTCAACAACGGCCGATTCAGTAACGGCCGGGACGCCGGTCATCGTCGACATGGTCGTCCCCGGCGGTCGGACGAGGGCGGCGACTTCTCATCGGGCGCAAGAGCCGACCGGGAGCCGCCCGGCGATGGCGCCGGCTCCCGCAACTCGGTCGGCGACTCAAATCCCCGTATCAGAAGGGAAGTTGGCCAAGGGCACCCCGGGGAGCGAACCGACGAATGCTGTGCGGAACGCCTCGGCACGCCCTCTTCACAACGAGCCACCGACCGTTTCCCAGCCCACGCCCGAGCACATGCCGGTGCTCATACCCGAGCTCGCGCTTGAGCCCAACCCCACACCCGCACCCGTGCCCAAGCTCGCACCCACGCTCACGTCTGCCCCCACACCCAGTCCCGACCTCAGGCCCAGTCCGACGCCCCACCACGCTCCCCACACCACCCCCCGCTCGACCACCCGCCCCGCCCCCGCAGCGTCCGCCCACTCCCCTTCCGTCGCCCTGCCCACCCCCCGACCGATCGCGCACCCAGAATCGATCAACACCCCACCCGAACCGGACCCCGCCGACCCGTTCGCCCCCTCACCCGCCACACCCACCTCCCCCCGCCGACACATCACCCCGCCCTACCGCAGGACCTCGCCCCCACCGACCGCTGCCCCCACACCCCCGCAGCAGTCGGCCGAACCCACCCCCACCTCCACCACCCCCCAGAACCCGACCCCCGCCCGAACTCCCGCCCTGCCGCAGGTCGTTGTGGTCCGGGCTCCCGCCGAGTCGCCCGGCGAGGCCGCCTTCTGGGAGCGGCGGCATCTTGGGCGGCTCCTGAACGGGGTCGTGCGATGAGTGCCTCCACCGCGCTCGGGATGGTCAGCGCGTCGCTGCGGAACCTCCTGGTCGGCGAGATGCGGCTCAGCCCCGCGCCCGACGTCACGATCCTCGCGCCGGACGAGCAGAGCAGCACACGCCGGATCAACCTGTTCCTCTACAAGCTGGCCGAGAACCCGTTCCTGAAGAACCAGGACTTCACCGTCCAGCCGGGCAGCCCCAACCAACTCGTGCCGGCGCCCCTGTCGTTGACCATGTCCTACCTGCTGACCCCGTACGCGCCCAACGATCCGCAGGAGGGCAACGCGGCGGCCCACCAGCTGCTCGGCGAGGCCATGCGGGTGTTCTACGAGAACGCCGTCGTCCCGTCGGTCTACCTGGACCCGGGTCTCGCCGACGCCCGCGAGCGGC
Source organism: Streptomyces sp. NPDC001002 (assembly GCF_053599215.1). NCBI lineage: Bacteria > Bacillati > Actinomycetota > Actinomycetes > Kitasatosporales > Streptomycetaceae > Streptomyces > Streptomyces sp. NPDC001002. The sequence goes on from NZ_JBSFLV010000043.1 coordinate 46,684, forward strand.
TGCAGATCGCCGGCAACGCCCTCGACCCGGAGGAGCTCAGCCGGATCTGGAGCACCTTCTCGCAGCCGTTCCGCCTGTCCGTGCTGTACCAGGTGTCCACCGTGCAACTCGACCGACTCCCCGCCGCCCGGCGGCCGTTGGCCAACCGGGTGCGTCAAGTGGGCGTCGACGTCGGGGCGCCGCTCGATCCGCCCGCCGTCACCACCATGACCCCGGCAGCGGGCCCCGCCGGCACCACGCTCACCTTCACCGGCGTCCATCTCGCCCGCTGGCGTGGCCGCGTGCGGATCGGCGACCGAGTGGTGCTGCAGGGACAGCAGTTGACCGGTGACACCTTCACCGCCGTAGTGCCCGACGATCTGCTGCCCGGTTTCTACGAGGTGCGGGTGGACGTCGCCAGCCTGTACCGGCGCACCTTCCTCTACGAGGTGACCCCATGACGGCCTACCAGGACACCTTCGAGCACCTCACGGACGAACTGCGCCGTCTCGACCTGCTGATCGCGCTGCGGCTGGAGACGGCCGCGCTGCAGAACGAGGCGTTCCCGCACTCCCAGGTGGACCGGACCGTGTACATCACCCGGCAGGAGGTCGACCGGCTGCTCGCCGACGACTCCGACACCGGCATCAGCTCCGGCACGGCGGCAGACCTGGTCGCCCTCAAGGTGCTCACCGCCGAGATCGAGGACCGGGTCCGGGACAGCGCAGCAGAGGGTGCGGAGCCGCCGTTGGCCGCTCTCGGCCGGCTCTTCGGACTCTCGCCGACGGAGCTGGGCGCCGTACTCATCTGTCTCGCGCCCGAACTCCGCCGCAAGTACGACCGGTTGTACGCCTACCTCCAGGACGACATCACCCGCCGCAGGCCCAGTGTCGACCTGGTCCTGGAACTGCTGTGCACGAGCGAGCGGGAGCGCTGGATCGCGAGCAGCGTCTTTCTGGCCGACGCGCCCCTGATGCGGTACGGGATTCTGCGCACGGTCGACGACCCGCTGAGTCCCTCGGGCTCCTCCGGGCTGGCCCGGTTCCTGGTGCTGGATCCGCGGATCCGTCAGTACCTGCTGGGTTCCGGCGAGCCCGATGCCCGGCTCGTCGGTCACCTCGGCGTGTACGAACCCTCCGATCCGATCGCGCACGAGGCCGACCCGGAACTCGCCGACCGACTGCTGCGGTTGGCCGTACATCATCTGGCCCCCGTGCGGCCGCCCCTGGTCTGTCATCTGCACGGCCCGGACAGCGACGGCCAGTTCGACCTGGTCCGGCTCACCTGCCGGCGTCTGGACTTTCCGCTGGTCGGCATCGATGCCAGGGCACTGGTCGGCCACGACGGCCCCGAACTCCTGCGACTGGCCTTCCGCGAGGGCCTGTTGTGGGGTGCGGCCGTGCATCTCGCCCACGTCGAGATCCTGTTGGCCGAGGAGAACAGGGCCTTGCTCTCGGCGTTCGCCGACACTGTCGCCGACTACGGGCTGCCCGTCTTCCTCACCGGTACCTCGCCGTGGGCGGCGGAGGCGACGGAGCTGCCTGTGCACTCCATGGACGTACCGCTGCCGGACCTGCCCCGCAGCACCGCGCTCTGGCAGGACATCCTCGGCACCCGCACCGAGCAAGGTGCCGACTGGGCGGGCGAGTTGGCCGGGCGGTACCGGCTGCCGGTCGCGCGGATCCGTGCCGCTGTGCGGCTGGCCGACAACCGGCGGCTGATGGAGCCCGTGCCGCGGGAGTTGACCCTGGCCGACCTGACCGCGGCCTGCCGCAGCGAGTCCCAGCACTCACTCGGCGCAGCGGCCACCAAGGTGCGGACCCGCTGCGGTTGGGACGACTTGGTGCTGCCGGCCGACCGTGTCACGCAGCTCCGGGAGATCTGCGATCAGTTCCGCTACCGCCAACTGGTGTTGCACGAGTGGGGGTTCGGCGCCCGGCTCGGCTACGGCACCGGGCTCAGCGTGCTCTTCAGCGGGCCGCCCGGCACCGGCAAGACGATGGCCGCCGAGGTGCTCGCGCACGAACTCGACGTCGACCTCTACAAGATCGACCTGTCCGGGGTGGTCAGCAAGTACATCGGCGAGACGGAGAAGAACCTCGCGCGGATCTTCGCCGAGGCGAGCTCCGGCAACGCGATCCTCTTCTTCGACGAGGCCGACGCGCTGTTCGGCAAGCGCACCGAGGTGTCGGACGCGCACGACCGGTACGCCAACATCGAGACGAGCTATCTGCTCCAGCGGATCGAGGAGTACGAGGGCGTCGTCGTCCTCGCCACCAACCTGCGGCAGAACATCGACGACGCCTTCACCCGGCGGATCCGCTTCGTCGTGGAGTTCCCCTTTCCCGAGGCGGACGACCGGCGACGGATCTGGCAGACGCTGTTCCCGCCCGGGGCGCCGCTGGCGGCGGACGTCGATCCGGCCCGGCTCGCCCGGGAGTTCGCGGTGACCGGCGCGAACATCAAGAACATCGTGCTGCAGGCGGCATTCCTGGCCGCGGCCGAGGGGACCGCCATCGGGCGGCCGCACATCCTGCGGGGGACCCGCAGGGAGTTCGAGAAGATCGGCAAGCTCTGGGCCGAGGTGGGGGAGTCATGACCGACGGTTTTCCGAACAAGCCCAGGATCCTGCGGGGCGCCTTCGTGGAGTTCGGGCTGAGCGTGCCGCCACTGGTGGTGGTGTTCCAGTTCAATCCCGTACAGCTGACCCGCAATCACGCGCTGACGTTCTCGTTCCCCGGAGTGCCCGGCCCGGCTCCGGCAGGTGAGGCGCCGGCCGCCGCGCCCCAACGCACCCTGCGGCAGTGCCGTGGGGAGTTCTCCGATCTGCTGGAACTGCAGCGGCAGCAACTGGTGAACGTGCAGGACCAGACGATCGCGTTCGATCTGCGGCTGGACGCCACCGACAAGCTGGACGACCGCGACACCGTGGCCGAGCAGTTCGGCATCGCCCCGCAGATCTCCACGCTCGAACAGATGGTGTACCCGAAGGACGAGAGCCTGCTCGGCCGGGCCGGCGACGCGCTGCTCGGGAAGTCCGCGGGCTTCAGCTTCACCAGGAGCCCCAACCCGCCGATGATCCTGTTCATCTTCGGCCGCAAGCGGGTGCTCCCGGTGAACATCAACGCGATGAACATCACCGAGACGGAGTTCAGCGCCGATCTCAACCCGGTGCGGGCCACGGTGTCGGTGAACCTGACCGTCATCGAGGGCAACAGCGTGCCCTATCTGTACTCCAAGGCCATGGTCGAGGCGATGTCGGCGCTCAACGTCGCCAACAGCACCGCCGCCGCCAACGTCGTGGTCCCGGGGTGACGCGGCATGTTCGACAAGCTCTCCCGCTATCTGGACGTGCCGGACATCGCGGTGACCGACGCCCGCGGCAGGGTCGTGGCGGCCAAGGACGTCCGGCCGTTGCCCGAGGTGACCGGCACCTTCGCCCACACCGTCGACAGCGGCGACCGGCTGGACCAACTGGCCTTCGCCTACTACCGCCAGCCGCTGCAGTACTGGCACATCTGCGACGCCAACCCGGCGTTCCTCTCACCCCTCGACCTGCTGGACGGCGGCCCCCTGGCGACCCACCGCTTCCCCCTCTCCGTACGCCAGGGCACACCGCCCTGGGCCGCCCTGATCCGCGAGTTGTCCCGGACGGTGGGCGTGGACGAGGTGACCGTGGTCGACGACGTGACGGCCGTATCGCAGCCGGGCGGCGGGGTGGTGGAGCAGGTCGACCGGGCGGTCCTGGTGACCCACGCGCGGGCGAGTGTCGACGCCCAGGCCCTGTCCGAGGTGATCAGGTCGACCGGATTCCGGGTCGGCCTCCCGGTGGAGCGAGGGCGGCTCGGGCGGCCGGTCGTCGTTCCTCCGCAGGTGAGTTGAGGGGGCGGGCCATGCAGAACGACCACCTGCTCATCGAGATCGACGGCGCCGAGGCCTCCGACCTCAAGTGCGACCTGATCGGCCTCGACATCGAACTCGACGAGGAACTGGCCGGCATGTTCCGGATGACCCTGGCGCTGCGGCTGCGGGCCGACGGCTCCTGGACCCACCTGGACGACGGGCGCTTCGCCCTGTGGCGGAAGGTCGCCGTGACCGCGGGGCTCAAGGACGACGCCCGCAAGCTGCTGACCGCCTACATCACGCACGTACGACCGGAGTTCGGACCCGGCATGGAGCAGTGCCGGCTGGAGGTGTGGGGGATGGACGGCAGCGTGCTGATGGACCGGACGGACGTGCTCAAGGCCTGGCCGAACATGAAGGACAGCGACATCGCCGCCCTGGTCTTCCAGAAGGCCGAACTCACCCCGCGGGTGGCCGACACCACGATCGTGCACAACGAGGAGATCTCCACGATCGTCCAGCGCGAGACCGACATCCGGTTCCTCAAGCGGCTGGCCCTGCGCAACGGATACGAGTGCTTCGTGGAGGGCGGCACCGGCTACTTCCGCCCGCCCGACCTCGGCCCTTCCGCGCAGGCTCCGCTCAACGTCCACGCCGGTGCCCGGACGAACGTCAACAGGTTCAGCCTGGAGGTCAACGCGCTCGCCCCGGCGGACGTGACCATGAACGGGCTCGACCACGCCACCGGCGGCCCGCTGGAAGCCGTATCGCGCCCGGGGCACGAACCGGCACTCGGCGCCCGCCGCCCGGCGGACGCGCTGCCTCCACGAGTGAAACCCGGCCAGGTGCGCGTCGCCCGGACCGTGGCCACCGGCGCCCATGAGATGGAGTCGATCTGCCAGGCCCTGCACGACCGGGGCGAGTGGTTCGTCAGCGGTGAGGGCGAGGTCGCCGCCAACCAGTACGGCGCCGTGCTCCTGCCGCGCCGGACCGTCGTCATCAACGGCGTCGGAGCCACCCACAGCGGCACCTACTACGTCACCCATGTCACCCACCGCTTCCGGGAGAACAGCTACAACCAGCACTTCCGGGTCAAGCGCAACGCCCTGACGGCGACAGGCGCCGGCCTCGGCATCCCGGCAGGTGTGCGATGACACTGGAACTCGAACGGGTCGTCGCCGACCTCGCGGACCAGGTCGAGCGCCGCTTCTACGGCAAGTACCGGGGCATCGTCCGCGACAACGAGGACCCCTCCCGGCTCGGCCGGCTCAAGGTCAGCGTGCCCAGCGTGCTGGGCCCGGACGTCGTCACCGGCTGGGCCACCCCGTGCGCACCCTTCGGCGGCGCGCCCGGCCAGGGATTCCTCTTCGTGCCGGAGCGGGACGCCGGAGTGTGGGTGGAGTTCGAGGAGGGCGACCCGGAGTTCCCGATCTGGGTCGGCACCTACTGGACGGCACCGGACGCGGCCAGCCAGCTGCCCAAGCCGCAGAACGACGACGGCACCGAGCAGTCGGAGGTTCAGAAACCGCCCACGCGGAAGATCATCAAGACCCGCAAGGGCCACACCCTCCAGTTCGAGGACCGCGACGGAGCGGAGTCCGTGCTCCTCCGGGAGGGCGCCAAGGGCCACCTGATCACCCTGACCCAGGACGGCATCCGGATCACCGACGCCACCGGCAACGCGATCGAGATGACGGACAGCGCGATGACACTGCACGCCGCCGTGCCGTTCACCATCGACGCTCCGGGCCAGCCCGTGCAGATCGTCTGCGACAGCATCGACTTCAAGAAGGGCTGAGCCATGGGACAACTCCTCGTCGTCAAGGGCGATCCGGTCAAGGGCACGGACAAGCACAAGGTCGAAGGCCTCGGGCCCGTCCCCGGCCCCCCGCCCTCCACCGCCAAGTACGTCGGCATCGGCGACTTCGCCTACCGCGGATCGGTCACGGAAGCGCTCAGCACATTCGTCACGATCGCCGGCACACCGGTCGCGCTGGTGACCAGCCGCAGCGGACTCGACCCCGGCGAGGACGCGCCGGGCGGCGGCCACGTCGGCTCGTCGGGCAGCGGCTTCGTGCCCGGCCCGGGCACCATCGCCCTCGTTCCGACGGTGGACGAGACCCTGCAGATCACCGACAAGCCCCTGGGCACCGGCGTGCCCAACAGCGCGGCGGGCAACGCCCTGCTCACGGTCGGCGGGGTCCGGGTGCTGCTGGACGGCGACGCGATCGACACGTGCAGCGGCCTCGGCGAGCCCGCCGACTCGACGGTCACCGCGCGCGGCCAGGACTTCGTGACGTGTTCCGGGTGAGGGAGGAAGCACATGGCGACGGGATTCGGATTCCCGCTCGGCGTCGACGCCTCGGGGGCGATCCGGCCCGACGGGGAGGACGCCGAACTGCGCGGCAAGGTCGTCCAGGTGCTGTTCACGGCACCGGGGGAGCGGGTGAACCAACCCGACTTCGGCTGCGGGCTGTTCAACCTCGTCTTCGATCCCACGAACACGATCATGGCCGCCGCCGTCGAGTTCTCCGTCAGCTCGGCGCTCACCCGCTGGCTGGGGGACCTCCTGGTGGTCGGCGGAGTGGACGTCCGCTCCGACGACGAGGCACTGACCGTGGAAGTGGCCTACGTACGACGCAAGGACCTGGCTCCCCAGGCACTCCGCGTCCACTTCAGGTAAAGGCGACGTGATGGTGGAAATAGCGCAGGTGAACGGCCAGCCGGTCATCGACTACATGGCCCGCGACTACGAGAGCCTGCTCCAGGCCATGCGCGACCAGATCCCGCACAAGCTCTCGCAGTGGACGGACTTCACCAACGAGGCCGACTTCGGGAACGTGCTGCTCCAACTGTTCGCGCACATCGGCGACATCCTCAGCTACTACCAGGACCGGGTGGCCAACGAGAGCTTCCTGGGCACCGCCCAGACCCGTCGCAGCGTCATCGACCACCTGCGGCTGATCGGTTACGAACTGGGCACCGCGGCGCCCGCCGCCACCTCCCTGACGGTGTCCGTGCCGGGCTCGGTCGGCGAGGTGGTCACGATCGCCAAGGGCGACGCGTTCGCCACCAGGAGCCAGAAGGACCGGCCCAGCACGCGGTTCGAGTATGCCGGCGACTCGCCCCTGACCATCGACTTCGGCGCCCTGACGGCCGACGCGACCACCGGCCGCAAGACCTTCACCGGACTGCCCGTACAGGAGGGCCGGTTGATCGAGGACGAGGTGCTCGGCACCTCCGACGGGACCCCGAACCAGCGGTTCCCGCTGGCCCACCCGGGCGCCCTTCTCGACCGGCTGTCAGCACCCCAACTCACCGGCCAGGACGTCGTGTTGCTGACCACCCTGTCCGGAACCGTGGACGCGTGGACCCGGCGCGAGACCCTCGCCTTCAGCCAGTCGGGTCAGGACGACTACGTCATCGAGGTCGACGAGAACGACCGGGCCACCGTGGTCTTCGGCGACGGCACCTTCGGGGCCAAGCCCCGCCAGGGCGCACAGATCACCGCGACCTACCGCGTCGGCGGCGGCTCGGCCGGCAACGTGCCCGCCGGAGCGATCACCACGATCGCCGACGCGCCCCAACTAGCCCTGCTGGGCGCCCAGATCACCAACCCGCTGCCCGCCACCGGCGGCGCCGAACGCGAGGACATCACCCACGCCGTACGCCAGGCGCCGGCGGTCTTCCGCTCCCTGCGACGCGCGGTGACGGCACCCGACTTCGAGGCACTGGCCCTCAGCCACAAGGGAGTCGGCAAGGTGCGCGCCGCCGCCACGGGGTGGAACGAGGTGACCCTCTACGTCGCACCCGAGGGCGGCGGCAAGGTCAGTGACGTCCTGGCGGCGAGCCTCACCGCCTACTTCGAGGACAAACGGATGCTCAGCCAGATCGTCGAGATCGCCGACGTGGACTACGTCCCGATCTTCGTCACGGCCGAGATCTCGGTGGAGAGCTTCTACGTGCCCGCCGACGTGGTGGCCGCGGTGCAGCGGGCGGCGGCCGGCCTGCTGGCCTTCGACCGGGTCGACTTCAACCAGAGCGTGTACCTGAGCCGCTTCTACGACGTCAGCCAGAGCGTGCCGGGCGTGGTCTTCGTCAACATCACCGAGTTCCGCCGCGGCGACCGGCCGATCCCCGCCGTCGAACCGCACGGCACGATCACCCTCGGACCCAACGAGGTGCCGGTCGTGCCGACCGAGACCGACTACGCGTCCGGCCTAAAGATCGTCCTCATCGGCCAGGCGGGGAGCTGAGCATGCGACTCCTCGACATCACCGCCACCGGCCACTCCGACGGCCACCGCATCGACCTGACCTGGGCCTACCCGAAGGACGTGACCCCGCCACACATCCGCGTGGTGCGCCGCGAAGGCACCCACCCGCAGCATCCCGACGACGGCATCACCGTCGACCAGGGCGACGGCCTGGTCAGCGCCACCGACACCGGCCTGCACGGCGAACACGTCTACTACTACGCCCTGTTCCCCTTCACCGGGGACCCACCCGTCTACGACCCCGACCCGCACAACGTGGCCGCAGCGACGGCCATCACCCCCTACGGCTTCGCCGAACGGCTCTACGGCATGCTGCCCGCGCTCTACCGGCGCTACGACGCCGATCTGCCCCCGGCGGGCCGAGGAGACGGGCCGCCCCTGGCCATCGACCCCGGCCAACTGCGCGGATTCCTGGACCTGCCCGGCGCCGAACTGGACCGGCTCTACAGCCTGGGCCGCGCCGCACTGTCGCTGACCGACCTCGAACGGGTCGACGGCGGGCTGCTGCCGCTGCTCGCCCAGTGGATCGGCTGGCGCACCGACCACAGTCTGCCGGTCGCCTCGCAGCGCAACGAGATCCGCTACGCGCCACGCCTGTACCGGGGCACGGGAAGCGTCCCCACGCTGGACGCGACGGTGGCCAGGGTCTCCGGCTGGCCCAACCGCACCAAGGAGTTCGTCCACAACGTGGCCCGCAGCAACCGGCCCGAGCGGCTCAACCTGTGGTCCACGCTGCGGGATTCGGCGGGCGACTGGAGCACACCGACCCTCGCGTCGGTCGACTTCGCCCACGACGGCCGGCCCGCCGCGGTCGGGGAGGCCGACGGTTCGACGCTGTTCGTCTACCACACGCGCCGTCAGCACGGCTGGGACATCTGGTCCAAGCGGTACGCCGACGGGGACTGGGAGCCGAGCCGACCGCTCTCGGACGGGCCGACGGTCGACAAGCACCCGGCCGCGGCCCGCCAGGGCGACAAGCTCTGGCTGTTCTGGCAGACCTACGACCCCGCGCAGCCGCCGGAGGACCGCCACTGGCGGATCTCCTTCGCCGTCCGCACCCCCACCGCCGACGGCCCGAAGTGGACCGCGCCCGCCGTGTTCGGCGACCCGTCCACCGAGCGCCGACTGCCGTCCGCGGTGGCCGACGACGCCGGCGGGGTGTGGCTGTTCTGGCTGGAACGGGTGTCCGGGGTCTGGCAGTTGCGCTACAACCGGCACGACGGCACCGACTGGCAACTCACCACCCCGGCGGCCTTTCCACTGGCCGACGGGAAGGATCCCCGGGTCGAGGACGACCTGTGCGTGGTCTTCCACCCCACCGAAACCGCCCAGCGCCTGTGGCTGTTCTGGGCCCGGCGCGAACCGGCCGGTCCGGTCGGCCAGAGCCGCTGGAGCGTCTTCTACCGCGTCAAGCAGGGACTCGCCCCGGCCGCCGCGGACTGGTCGCAGGTCCGCCAACTGCCCAGGACGACCGACGACTTCCACGACCGGCAGCCCGCACCCCTGGTCACGCCGTCCGGCACCGTCGAGGTGTTCTGGTCGTCGACCCGAGGCGGCGGCTGGTCGATCGAACGCGCGGGCCTCACCCCCGCCACCCACACGTGGGACGCACCCGAGCAGGTGGTCGGCGCCCCGTACGCGCGCCGCGGCCCACTCGCCGTGCCCACCGCCCAGGGCACCCTGCTCACGTACCGCTCCAACGAGGGAATCCCTTACGCAGGCGAGGAGTTCGGCGCCACCAGCACCCTCGACAACCGGTACGCGGGAACCACCACGTTCGACACGAGGGACATCGCGAAGCGAGAGCGACGCGACACCTTCGAGGACTTCCAGACCTATACGTACGACACCGGGTCCGGCGGCAGGCGTACCGACGACGACCGGATCTCACGCGACACCGTCGGCCTGTTCCTCACGCCCGACACCACCGATCCCGCACGGGTCGACGCCGTGGTCACCCGACTCGCGGGCGCGCTCGCGGACTTCATGCCGGTGACCACCCGACCGGTCTTCATCACGCAACCGCCCAGCGGCACCGTCCGCACGTCCCGGGGAGGGGGTCACCGTGGGTGACTTTTCCCGCAGCACCTTCGACCGCGTCAAGCACTACGTGGGCATACGGCTCCAACAGGGCGTCCCCCTGGTGGACGCCGACTGGAACGAACTGGAGGACATCCGGCGGTTCGAGGTCGAAGCCTTCCTCAAGTGGTTCGTCGGCGACGGCGTACCCGCCGGCAACGACGGCTTCCGGATCGTGGCCGCCGCGGGCGGCGGAGTCGGCACGATCCGGCTCACCCCGGCGGCGACCGGCACGATCGGCTCCTCGGTGAGCGTGAACGTGACCGCCTCGACGGCCGCCGCTGCCCTGGGCTTCACCCAGGTCAACCGGCAGGCGGCCCGCGGCCTGGCCCCCGCGCGGCTGACCGGTGACGCGGCCCAGCCGTTCGCGCTGACCGCCGGCATGACCCTGGTGGTCTCGGCGAACGGGGCGCCGCCGCAGACCGTGACGTTCACGGCGAGCGGCTTCGCCGACCTCGGCGCCGCCACCGCCGCCGAGGTGGTCGCGGTGATCAACGCCGCCGCCAACCGCGTGGTCGCCTCGGTCGGCACGGGCAACGACTTCTTCGTCGCGGGCGGCGACGGCACCCCGGAAGGCGCGGGACGCTGCCTCGCCGACGGCCGCGACGCCGTCCACGAGGGCCGGCTCGCCTACAGCTCCCAACCGCTGTACGCCAACACCGCGTTGGCCACGGCCTGGGGCGTGCCCGTCGTCCAGGAACTCGCCGCGCCCACGTCGGGCACCCGCTCGGACCTGGTCTACCTCGACGTGTGGGACCGGGAGGTCACCTCGGCCGAGGACGACTCCCTGCTCGACCCGCTGGTCGGCGTCGAGACCTGCGTGCGGGTACGGCGGGAGTGGGCGGTGCGCGTGCGGCCGGGCGGCACCAGGACGCCGGTGCCCAACGACAGCGACTACGTCACCGGGCACGCGTACGTGCCGCTGGCGCAGCTCGCCCGGCGGTCCGGGACCGCGGCTCTCCGCCCCGCCGTCCTGACCGACCTGCGCCCGCGCAATCTGCAGATGCCGCCGAGCACCCTGGTCGACGACGTGCTGGGCACCGTCGGTGGCGACTCCTCGATCTCGGCCGCCTACCGCAAGGGTCAGCGGCGCCCCCGGGCGAGCCTGCGCGACGCCATCAACGCCCTGCTGGCCGGTCAACTCCCGCCCAGCCCGGAGATACCGGTGTCCCCGTCGGACAAGGCGGATCTGCTGAACAAGGCCAGCGTGGTCGACGCGGCCGGCGGACTGGTCGCCGTATGGCAGTCCGCGCGCTCCGGCAGCAACCAGATCCTCGCCGCCCGACTGGACCCCGCACGCCCCGAACTCGGCTTCGACCTCGCGCCCGCCCTCACCACGGGCGGCCAGAACATCGAGCCCGCGGCGGTGGCGCTGCCAGGCGGCGACCTCGTGGTGGCGTATCAGAACGGCTTGCTGGACGGGCCCAACACGGACGTCCTCATGAAACGCGGACCGCTGGCCACCCTCGGCGCCGCGACCCCGCAGAACGTGGCCGCCACCGGGAACCAGACGGCGGACCAGCGGGTGCGCGCCGTGCTCGCCGGGGACCAGGTGGTGTTCTTCACCCATCAGAGCACCACCACTCTCAAACAGTGGTACTACCGGCGCTACCGGCACACCGACGACGTCTTCCTCGACCCGGCGCCGGTGGCGCTGTCGGCGACCGGCCTGACCCAGCGGGACCTGCACGCGGCCTCGGCCGACGGCAAGGTGTGGGTGGCCTACGCCGACGGGACCAAACTCCAGATCCTGCGCTTCAACCCCGTCCCGGCCGGCACCAACCCGCAGGACCCGCCCGTCATCGACCTCCAGAAGGACTTCCCGGCCGCGGGCCAGCTGAACGTGTTCGTCCTGGCGCTCAGCGGCAACGAGGTCATCGTCTTCTACGAGGACGACACCGGGCTGATCGTCGTCTCCGGCAACAACGGGACGTGGAGCACCACCCGGGTGCCCGACTCCGACGGCAGCGACGGCCAGCCCGCCGCGGTACGCGACGCCGACGGCACGGTGTACCTGGTCAGCAACCGGCCGGTGGTCGGCGGCGGCACGGATCTGCTGCTGCGCCGCCGGAACGTGATCGGCGGCAACTGGATCGCCGCCCAACGGCTGGTCGCCTCCACCCAGGCCCAGCCCAACCTCAGTCCGCATCCCTTCCTCGTGCCCGACGTCGGCCTGTGGCTGTTGTGGGTCAACACCCGGGGCGTGGACTCGGACATCTACGCCAAGCAGATCATCACCGCAATCTAGGGGGAATCCCGCATGCCATCACCCAGCGTCAAGCCGGTCGAGGCGAACCGGCCGAACTACACCGTCACCGACTCCTCGGCGTTCGTCACCGTCTTCAAACGGGGCATCAACGCACAGGAGTCGGAGAGCTTCTTCACACTGAGCCACCCGGTCAACCTGCCCGGACTGTCCGTGTCCCTGATCCACATCGACTCCGCTCCCGCGAGCGGGCGCAGCGCACCCGTGCCGCTCCCGGCCGGCGGGAACGTCTCCCACTACTCCGTCAGCACCTCCGACCCCGACGTCAGGGACGGTGTCGTCACCTACTCCGTGACCGTCACGGAGAACCTGGGGACCGGCTCCACGCCCGACGAACGCTGGGAACTGCGGGCCTCGGCGGACATCCCGGCGAACTGGACCGTCAGCAGGTCCACCGACGCCATGGACGTGAACTGGCTGGCGGTCTGCCCGGTGGCCGAAGTGACGGTGCCGGCCGAGGCGCTGGAGCTGCAGGAGGTGCTGCTCAACGCGCACGGCGCCGTGAGCGGCAACACCTTCGCCGGCACGGTCCCGGAGGCACTGGCCTTCACACCTCAGTACGACTGGGCGTACACCGGCGCGGCCCCCCTCCTGGACATCACCACCGACACCACGACCTCCGGCCCGTCCCTGAGGGTCAACACCCCCGGGGTCTACGAGCCGGTGCCCCTGGCCTTCACCGTAGCCACCAGGCTGAACGACGCGGCGGGCCTCTACTCGGGGTTCCTGCGCAACAAGAGCACCCCCGCGACGATGAACGTCCACCAGCGCGTGCAGCACATCGTGCTCGTCCTCGACCGTTCCGGCAGCATGGCGGCGGAGAACCGCTTCGAGAACGCCAAGACCGCCTGCCGGGTGCTGATACACCTCTTCAACGGGCTGCGCGAGGGCCTCAGCACCCCGGAGCGCATCGACAAGGTCGCCGTCATCGCCTTCGAGGACGAGATCGCCGGCTTCCGGGGCGGGGCTCCCTCCAGCCGCATCCAGACCCTGCTCCCACTGACTCCGTTGCCCGAAGCGGTGGACGCCATCAACGACCCGGCATTCGACTTCGGCGTCCCCGGTACCAACACTCCGATCGGTGACGGCCTCATCGCCGCCATCGACCTCCTGGCGGCCGCCGGACCGATCGTCGACCAGCGGTTCACCATCATCATGTGCACCGACGGCCTGGAGAACAGCGGCACCGTGGCCCTGGTCCCGTCCTCCGCGGTGAACGGGGCGCAGTCCTTCCAGAACGCCGTCAACTCCCGGCAGTCCCGCAGGGACGTGCTCGACACCGAGCGCTGCAAGCTGTCCACCATCGCGCTCGGCCCCACCGCCGACCAGAGCGTGCTCAGCCAGCTCGCGGCCTTCGGGGCGGGCGAGTTCGCGCTCGTCAACAACCCGAGCGAACTCGCGGGCTCCTTCGGCGAGATGCTGGCCAACGCGCAGACCGTCAACCTGCCGACCAAGCAGACCACTCCGACGACCGGCGTCCCGGACCCCGATTCGGACCCGGATTCGGACCCCGACACGGATCCCAACGTAGTGTTGCCCGCCGTCTACCTGTCCACCGAGCCGGACGCCGACCGACTGGTCCTCGCCGTGACCCCGAAGGACGGTGACACCGCCTTCACCGGCACCATCCAACTCGCCCGCTGGGACGGCACGTCGTACCTCCCCGAGCACATCACCATCCTGGAGACCTCCTCGGACCGGGCGACATCGGTGGCCAAGCTCCCCGTCCTCGCCCAGGGAGCGCCCATCCACTGGCGGGTCATCCACGGCACCGGCCCCACGGACGCGGGAGAGCTCCTCCCCAGCCAGGTCCTCGCCTACGTGGACCTGCACCTGCTGGCCGACATCCAGCTCGACCGGGACGCGTACCTCACCGGGGACCGGATGAACCTGACCGTGCGGATCCGGCAGGACGACCGGCCGATCATCGGCGCGCGGGTCAAGGCCGTACTGGACGCACCCGCCGTCGGTCTCGGCGAGCAGCTCACCGCCCTCGGCGCCGCGCCCACGGACCCCGCGCAGGACGAGCACGACGAGCCGACCTGGATGGAAGGACGCATCGGCACCCTGCTGTCCCGGAAGAAGTGGCACCACCTGCCGCGCACCAAGCCGACCGGCGGCCTGTTCGTCGACGGCACCGACGAGCTCTTCGACCCGGACGGCAACGGCAACTACACCAACACCTTCGCCAAGGTCTTCAAGGAGGGCACCTACAGCTGGCACCTGTCCGTGGCCGGGCAGGACGTCAACGGCAACGCGTTCACCCGGGAGTTGAACACCTCCACCTTCGCCGGGATCAAGGTCGACCGGAAGGCCACCAGGATCAAGGTGACCCGGCTGCACAACGACCCGAGCGGGCTGCTCGCGGCGCTGGTGGTGATCACCCCGCAGGACGCCCGCGGCGAGGATCTCGGCCCCGGCAAGGACGACTCGGTCATCTGGGCGCTGCGCGAGGGCACCTTCCAGCACGTCCTCCAGCACCAGCCGGCCCCGGTGCAGACCGACGGCACCTACCAGCGCGTGATCCTCTTCACGAACCGTCAGTCACCGTCGCTCGTGGTCGAGGCCGCCAGGGTCGTGCTGCCGACGATCGACGTCCGACGGCGGTTGCAGGGCTTCAGCGACTGACCACGGAAGCGACTCATCACTGGCAGGGCACGAACCGGGACGGAGGCCGACGGTGTTCGAGCAGCAGACAGCACACACGCCCGCGCACGACCGAGCGGGTGGCGATCCCGCCCGCCGGCCTCCGGCCCCGGCACAACACTCCGCCGACGGACGGCAACGCGCACTCGGCAACAGCGCACTGGCCGCCGAGGCCGTCCGCGCCCTGGACAGTCCGGGAACACCCCTCGGCGCCGGCCCCAGGGCCGCCGCCGAGCGGGCCGTCGGCCATGATCCCGGCGACGTCCGGGTGCACACCGGACCGCGGATCCGCGCGGCCGCCCGGGCCGCGGGCGCCGCCGGATTCACCTTCGGCCGCGACATCGGCATCGCGACCGGACCGGGGGAGGGCATTCCCCGGCAACTCCTCGTCCACGAGGCCGCGCACGCGGCGCAGCAGAGCGTCGGCGGCACCGCGGGCGCCGACCAGGCGGAACAGCAGGCCGCCGCCGCGGGCCGCGGCGGCTCCTCGGCGGCGGTCCTGGCCGGCACCGCGGCGCCCTATGTCGCCTGGGCCCCCGAGGACTGGCTGAACACCACACCGGACGTCCGCCGTTACGGTCTGTCCGAGCTCCGCGAGGAGGCACGGGCCGTCGACGAATGGCTGGGCCGGCAGATCGCGTCGACACCGGAAACCGACCGGATGCTGGAGGCCAAGGCCGCGCTGCAGGCCGAACTCGCCCGCCGCGCCCCGGCCTTGACCGCCGCCGGTCCACGGAACCGGCCCGCGCGCCCACGCGGCGGACGGCGCTCGGCCCCCGCCCCAGCCGTCGAACAGGTCCTCCCCGAGACCGAGATGCCGCACGTGCTGCGCGACCGCGTCAGCATCCCGCTGACCGACCCGGTCGAGGTCCGTGCCGAGGCCGACCGCATCGCGGCCTGGCTGCAGAGGTCCGACGTCAGCCGCGCCGACCGCGCCACCCTCCGCCAGGAACTCGCCCTGCTCGAACCCACCGTCGCCGCCGACCTCGACCGCGCGAGCACCGAGCGACAACAGACCCGTCTCGCACGGGCGTTGGCACCCGACGGTACCCAGGACCGGGCCGGCATCCTCGCCAACCTGCGGATCATCGAGTCGATCAGGCCCTACGCCGAAGCACCCGGCTCCGCTTACGTCGTCCACGACGGCGAACTGCTCGTCTTCCCCCTGGAGACCGCGCAGCGCGTGCGGGCCCAGGTGCTGGGCTCCCTGGCGGACGCCGCCCGACGGACGCGGGGCATGAACGACAGCACCGAGTTCCGGATGGACGAGCATCTGCGCCTGAACTACGAGGAACACCCGGTAGTCGGCCTCGTCGTGAGTGTGGCCAACTGGGAGCGGCCGGTCACGCTGCAGGCGCGGATGCGGGGACCGCTGACCGCGTCCGACACGGCGCTGGCCCGCTATCGGGAGGCGGCGGGGCGCGGATCCCTCGTCGACATGGCGGACGCGGTGCTCACCGCCGTCGAATCCGCGGACAAGGCCCAGCAGATCGTGCTCGACGGCATCGACCGCGCCGTGTCGACGGCCGGGTCGATCGTGCGCGGTCTGGAGATCACCCGGAACGTGGCCTTCATCGTCGCGCTGTCCGTGGGCGCGATCCTTGCCGCCCCGGTGGTCGCGGCCGGAGTCGCGGGACTGGGCGCGACCGGACTCACCGCGACCGCGCTCACGGCCGTCGGCACCGGCGCCGTGGTCGGCGGCGAAGGGCTGGCGCTGGGCTTCACGAGCGGCGCCGCCGGTGAACTGGCCGCCGGACACGGGGTGGACGCGGCCCTCAGCACCGGCTGGGCCGAAGGACTCCGCGTCGGGGCACAGGGCGTCGCCATCGGCGTGGGCGGCGGCGCGAGCCTCAGCCTCGCCCGGACGCTCGGCGTCGGCGCCCAGGGAGTGTCCCGCCTCGGCTCGATCGGGCGCGGCGCGCTGGCCCAGGGCGGCGGGAACGCCCTCGGCGGGGTCACCGGCGGCCTGCTCACCCCGCCCGAGGGCACCGGCCGCGGGGAAGCGGCCTTCCGGGCGGGCCTGACCGGAGGGGCCTTCGGCGTCTTCGGCGGGCTTGCGGGCAGCTACGCGCAGGGCTTCTCCTCGTCCACCGCGCGCTTCGCCGTGGGTGTCGGACTGCCCAGCCTCGTCGACGGCGGGGCGACCTATCTGCAGACCGGCGACCTGGCCCAGTCGCTGCAGGCGGCCGGTACCGGCCTGGCGGTCAGCGCCCTGACGACCGGCCGTCCCAGCGGGATCAGCGAGAACACCGTGCAACTGGCCTCCCGCGCCGGGCAGTCCGTACGACGCGGCCTCGGCGCTCCCGGCCGACTGCTGCGACCGTACGTGGCAGGCGCGCTGATCGGTCTCGCCGACCCGTTGCCCGCGCTGCGTCTGGAGGAGACACCGACGTCGATCTCCCTGTCCTCGGGCCGGCAGTCCGAGGTGGCCTCGGCGGCCCCGCCGCCGAGCAGGGCCCCCGCCCAGCCGCAGCGCCAGACCGCGACCACGCGGGTGATCTCGCGAGGCGCGTTCCCCGTCAACCCCGCCCGGCAGGTGACCGATCTGTTCTCCGGCGAGGTGCTCGGCCAGCAGTCCGCGTCGGCACAGACCTCCCGCTCGGTGATCACCGGGCCGCGCGCGGACGAGGCCGAAGTGGCGACCTGGCGACTCGCCCTGGAACGCGGTGAGATCGGCATCCAGGCACCACTGGGCGCCAACGTCTCCGGCCCCGACTTCATCACCGCCGAGATCGATCCCACGGGCCAGATCACGATCTACGTCAACGACACCAAGCTCTCCACCACGGGCCGTTTCCCCACGCCCGCGACCGCCATCCCCACCACGTGGGGAGCCGAGGTCCGCGCCGCCATCGCCCCCGGACGGCTCGACATCGGAGACCCGATCCTCGAAGCGGCCATCCGCCAGGCCTTCGCGGCCGGCCGGGTGCAGATACGTCAGGTCAACGCGGACTACAGCCCGAACGGAGGCGGCAGAGTCACCGGCTTCTAGACCCGGTCGGCCTCAGGCCGGTTCGGTGACGGGCGGTGGAGCGGTGACGTCGGTCGGCGCGAGGCCGGGTTGGCTCAGGAGCCGGGCGCGGAGCGGATCAGTGTCCGGGAGGCCGAGTTCGGTGGTGATGGTCAGGGCCTGGGTCCACGCGGTGCGGGCGGCGTGCGGGCGGGCGACGGTGTGGAGGATGTCGCCCAGGCAGACGAGACCGGCGGCCTCGCTGTGGCGGTCCCCGGTCTGGTGGAACAGGTCGAGGGCCTGCCGGTAGTGGTCGATGGCCTCGGCGTGCCGGCCGAGGCGGTGGTGGATGTAGCCGAGGCTGTCCTGGATGTGGGCCTGTCCGTTGAGGTCGCCGGTCTCCTCGGCCAGGAAGAGGGCTTCCCGACAGTGCGTCAGAGCCTGGTGGTGGTCGCCGAGTTGGGCGAGGATCCAGCCGATGTGGTTCAGGGCCGCGGACTGCCCGGCGCGGTCGTCTGCGGTCCGGTGGTGCGCGAGGCTGTCGTGAGCGTGGCCCAGCGCCTGCTGGTGGCGGCTCTGGGCCTCGTACATCCGGGAGAGGTGTTGGTGGATGCGGGCCTGTCCGCCGTGGCTGCCTACCTCGCCGAACAGTTCCAGCGCGCGCAGATAGTGGGCGCGCGCCTCGTCGGGGTGGTCCAGGCGGTCCTGGGCGAGGCCGAGACCTCGGTGGGCCTCGGCCTGGCCGGACTTGTCGCCCTGGTGCCGGGCCGCGTCCAGGGCCGTGCTGTGGGCGGCGATCAGCGCCCGTCGGTAGCCGTGCCGGTCGAGATACGTCGTGAGCGCCGAGGCGAGCCGCCAAGTGTGGCCGGGGAAGCCGGCGGCGGGCGCGTGTTCCGCGGCGGCGAGAAGGGCCGGCGCCTCGGCGCCGAACCAGGCCTGCGCCTGGCGGTGGTCGGTCAACTCCTCGGGTGCGGCGCCCGGTTGGGCCGCGGGCAGCGGAGTCGGATTGGGGCGGGGAGTGAGCAGGGCGTCGGCCCGGTGCGCGGTGTGCAGGTAGTGGTCGAACATGCGGTGCGACGCGGCGCGCCGGGTCTCGTCGCTGTCGTGCGTGGCGACCAGCTCGGCGGCGTAGGCGCGCAGCAGGTCGTGGAAGCCGTAGCGGCCGAGGGGGTGTTCGGTGAGCAGATGGCCGCGGACCAGTTCGGTGAGCAGGACGCGGGCGCGGGGTGCCGGTACGCCGGCCAGGGCGGCGATGGCCGGGAGCGCGGCGTCGGGCCCGAAGTGCAGGCCCAGTAATCGGAAGAGCCGTCCTGCCTCGGGACTGAGCGCGTGGTAGGACCACGAGAACACCGCCCGCACCTGGCTGGTCGCCTCCCCGCCGTCCAGGGCGTCCAGCCGCCCGTCGGCCCGGCGCAGTTCCTCGGCCAGTGCCGCGAGCGGGAGTTCGGGCTGGGCGGCGGCGCGGGCGGCGACGATCGCGAGCGCCAGCGGCAGCCCCGCGCACCGGCCGACGATCTCCCCCACGGCATCGGGATCGGCCGCCACCCGGTCCGCGCCGAGTCTGCGGATCAGCAGCTCCCGGGCCTCACCGGGAGCGAGCAGCCCGATGGTCAGCAGATGGGCTCCTTCGGCCGCGGCCAGTCCGGTCAGCGATTTGCGGCTCGTGATCAGCGCCAGACAGCCGGGCGCCCCGGGCAGCAGCGGACGCACCTGCTCGGCGTCGCGGGCGTTGTCGAGCACCACCAGCATCCGCCGCCCGGCCAGGAGACTGCGGTACAGCCCGGCCTGCGCCTCAAGGCCGGCCGGGATCCGGGCCGGTGGCACCCCCAGGGCGTCCAGGAACCCCCGTACCGCCTCCGCCGGACTCATCACCGAGCCGCCGGGCGCGAATCCGCGCAGGTTCACATACAACTGGCCGTCGGGAAAGGCCCGTTGGGCCCGGCGTGCCCAGTGCACGGCCAGTGCGGTCTTGCCCACTCCGGCCGTACCCGACACCGCCGAGATCACCACCGCGGACGGTTGCTCGGTCGCCGAGACGAGGATCTCCTCCAGCCGGGCGAGTTCCTCGTCGCGTCCGCTGAATCCCCGTACGCCCATGGGCAGTTGTACGGGCACCTCGCCCGGTCGGGGAGTTGTCGCCGGTGTCGGCCGTGTCGGGAGAGGCGTGGTGGGGACGGGTCCGGGCGGGGTTCGGGAGGCCGGCCAGGCGGTGGGGTCGGCCAGGCCGCCGCGCAGGATCGCCTGGTGGGTCCGTTGCAGCTCCGGTCCGGGGTCGGCGCCCAGTTCCTCGGCGAGCCGCTTGCGGACGACGGCGTAGCAGTCCAGCGCCTCCGCGCCACGTCCGGCGGCGTGCAGGGCCCGCATCAGCGCTTCGGTGAGGGGCTCCACCAGGGGGTACTCGCCCAGGAGTTCGGTGAGCGGGCCGATCACGGCGACGGGATCGCCGACGCGTGACTCCATGTGCGCCCAGCCGACGGCGGCGTCCACGCGCTGCCGCCGCCAGGCCTCGCGGACCTGCGCGGCCCACTGTCCGCCGAGCCCGGCCAGCGGTTCTCCGTGCCACAGCCCGAGCGCCTCGCGCAGCAGTGCCGTACGCGCCTCGTCCGTCCGTCCCAACTCCCGGGCCCAGCCGACCTGTTGCCGGAAATGGTGGATGTCCACCTGGTCCTGGCGGGCCTCCAGCAGATAGCCGCCCGAGCGGCGCACCAGGCGTAACCGGGGATGCCCCGGGTCCCCGGTCTCCTCGCACAGTCGGCGGATCCGCGCGATGTGCGCGTGCAGCGCGCGCCGTGCCCCGTCCGGTGGCTCGGCGCCCCAGACCCGTTTGATCAGGACGTCGGTCGCGACGGGCCGGCCGGCGTCCACCGCCAGCGCCGCCAGCACGGCCCTGCGCTGCGGCGGTCCGACCTCCACGGTCCGGCCCTCCACGGAGAGTTCCACGGGACCGAGAAGGCGCAGCTCCACCACGATGTCCACACTCCCCGCGCATATTTTCTTCACTCCGCGCGCACACTCTCACGCTGGGCGACAACCTATCGACAACGTTCCGAGCCACACTCGAACTTCAGTCTGATGGGGCGCAGAGTCTCCACGCACGGCGGCGCACCGGGGGCGGGGGCGGCGGCGTGGGGAGCCGGTCAGGCGGTATCTGGGGGAGAGGCACGTGAACGAACATCGGGGAGCGACAGCGACGCAGACGGAACAGGCACCGGCTCGGCTGCCGGTGCGCCCGTACGAGCCGGAGGTCGCCCGGGTCGCCCGGCACGCGCCGCCTCCGCTGTCGGCGACGGACGGCGGAGGGCGGAGTGTGCTGGAGGGCGCCTTCGGGCTGCTGGGTGCCGTGGAGCGGGCCGGTGAGGCCGGGCTGACCAGGCTCGCGGCGGAGTGCGGACTGCCCAAGACGACCGCGTACCGACTCCTCGAACAAATGGTGGAGTTGGGGGCCGTCGAGCGGAGCCGCCGGGGCTATCGCATGGGGCCGCTGACCTTCCGGCTCGGGCAGAGCTGGCAGCCGCACCCGGGGCTGCGGTCCGCCGCCCGGGCACCGGCCCTTCGGCTGGCACGCGTCACGGGCGCGACCGTGGGGATCAACGTCCTGCGGGAGGGGCAGACCCTGGTCCTGGACTGGACGCTCGGCGACACCCCGGCGGAGCTCGGGCAGTTGCTCGAAGGGGTGGCCTGGCCGTGGTTCACGGCGGCTGGCAAGGTTCTGGTGGCCGCGGCCCATCCGCGGGTCCCGCCCGGCCCGTTGCCCGCGTCCTGGCGGCAGGAGTGCGCGGCGATCCGGGCCCGGGGAGTCGCGTTCGACCGCGAGGAGCTGATGGCCGGAGTGTGCTGTCTGGCCGTGCCCGTGCACGGGCCGAGCGGTGTGCCGGTGGCCTCCTTGAGCCTCGTGACCGATCCCGCGCACAGCCTGGAGCGGCTGGTCGGTGTCGCCGAGCAGACGGCGAGGATCATCGGCGCGGCGCTGCGCGTCCGTTGAGCCGATCCGCCGACCCCGGCGGGCCGCGTCCGTGCGGGCGGATTCATCCGGTCCCTCGTCCGGGGGGACCGGCGAGCAGCAGGTGCTCCATGCTCTCGTAGCGGCCGCGCTCGCGGCGGATGGCCTTGCGGCCGGAGAGCATGGTGCCCAGCCAGCCGGAGACGAAGCCGACGGGAACCGAGACAAGTGCCGTGGTGGTCAAGGGGAACCAGTTGAAGTCGGCGTCCGGGAAGGCCGCGAGCGGGGACCCGGAGACCAGGTTGGTGCCGGTCATCAGGACGAGGACGCTGACGGTGCCGCCGATCAGGGTGCACAGCAGCCCCGCGCGGGTGAAGCGGCGCCAGAAGAGGCTGTAGGTGAGCGCGGGGGCGATCGCCGAGGCGCCCAGGCAGAAGGACAGGATGGCCAGCGGCTGCAGACTGCGGTGCTGGGCCATCGCGGCCAGCAGGATCACCGGGATCCCGACGACCAGGGCGGACCACCGGGCCAGGGCCATCTCGCGGCGCGGGGTCATGGTGGGGCGCTTGGCGGCGATAACGTCGTGCGCCAGGGAGTTGGCGCACGCGAGGGTCATGCTGGCGACGGACGCGAGCAGGGTGAGGAAGATCGCGGTGGTGACGGTGGCGAACACCAGGGCCTCCGTACGCGACAGGTGCTCGCCGAAGGCGGCCCGCGCGCCCAGCAGATAGGCGGTGTTGCCCCGCGGGTCCGCGGCGGCGATACCGGCCTTGCCGATCAGGGCCATGGCTCCGACGGCGACGACGGTGAGCACCAGGACGAACAGCGCGACGGACGAGACCGCCCAGGACATCGCCCGCCGCACCTGACGGGTGCTGCCGGCGGTGTACATCCGCATGGTGACGTGGGGCAGACAGGCGCCGCCCAGCACGATGGCGCCCTGGGTGCTGATCATGTCGAGGGCGGGATGGGGTCCGCCGGCGAACTGCATGCCCCAGCGCATGTAGTGCGGTCCGGTCCCGCTGCCGCGCGCTCCCGCCTGGAACAGCGTCTGCGGGTTCCAGCCGAACGTGTGGAGGATCAGCACCGCGACGACGAGCCCGGAGCCGAGCAGCATCACCGTCTTGAGGATCTGGATGAGCGCGGTGCCGCGCATCCCGCCGAGCGCCGCGTAGCTGATCATCAGCGTGCCGGCGCCGATGACGCAGCCCGTCTTCATGCCGCTGTCGGTGAAGCCGAGGAGGAAGGCCAACAGCTGGCCCACACCCGCGAGTTGGACGACCATCATCGGCGCCAGCGAGATGATCGTGACCAGACAGGCGGCCATGCGCACCGACCGGCCCGGCAGTCGGCGGACCAGTACGTCGCCCATGGTGAACCGGCCGGTGTTGTGCAGGGGTTCGGCCATCAGGAACATGAGCAGGACCAGCGACAGCAGCGCACTGGTGGCCAGTACGACACCGTCGTAGCCGCATAACGCGATGACCCCGCCGATGGTGAGGACGGTGGCGGCGGAGATGTAATCACCGGCGATGGCAAGGCCGTTGCGCAGCGGGGAGAGGGACCGGTATCCGGTGTAGTACTCGGCCAGGTCGTCCTCGCCGCCGGGGCCGGTCAGCACGCAGAGCAGGAGCGTGAGGGTCACGACGCTGCAGAACGCCACCAGGGACCAGGACTGCGCGGCGCCGCTGAAGACCGTCACGGCCGCGTCTCCTCGGTCGCGCCCGATGAGCGGGCGTTCCGGCGCACCCGGCGGGCGAGCGGATCGACGTAGCGGCGCGCGGTGAACTCGTAGAGGATCACCGCCAGCCAGGTGACGGGGAGTTGGAGCAGCGCGAGGACCAGTCCGGTGGGCAGGCCGCCCGGCGCGGGGCGGGTCATCAGCTCGGGGACTTCGACGGTGAGGGCCAGGAAGAGCGCGAAGTAGCCGAGGGCCGCGAAGGTGGCGACGCGGCGCTGCCAGCGGCAGGCGCGGCGCAGCAGCCGCAGGGTGCGGTGCGGTCCGGTGTACGACCGTGGACGGGTCGTGACTCCTTGTGACTGACGGTCGGCCGCCCAGCGGGGAACTCGCAGGGCCAGGGTGGAGGAGGGAGCCCGTTCGCGTTCTTGCCGGGCGCGGCGTAAGTCGGAGCTGTCGAAGGACATCCCGGAGTCTCCTGGTGAGCGTGGGCCCGAGGGATACGGACCGCCGAAAGGTGGGGCAGCGGTTCGGTCTCCGCACGCTATGCGGGCGTTCGTGTGTTCGGTAGGGATTCCGATGAACTCCCTGATGAATCCCTGTTCGGCGCCCTGACCTCGAATGTTGTCAATGAGACAGCTGTGGTGCAGCGGGATGGGAGGGGTGTGTGAGGTGCTGCGGCCGGTTCTCCGGGAGGCGGCGGCCACCGTCTCCCGGAGAGCGACGGTCACCGTCTGTCGAGGGAGACTGCCCCGACGGACGGCGGGTGATTCAGACCCGGGCCCAGGAGTTCATGAGCGACCGATGGATCTCGTCCGCCCGGACCGCGGCCGTCGACAGCAGTGTCGAGGTCAGGCCGTGCGTGTGCTCGGTGCCGCCCTGGAGGTAGATGCCCGCGGTGACGTCGGGCACGGTCTCCACCCGGTGGTCGCGTCTGACCCGGAGCGCGTCCCCGTCGTCCCGCAGACAGACCTTGGCCGCCTCGCCGAGCAGCGCCGACAGGTCACGCGGCCGGTACCCGGTGGCCAGGACCAGCAAGTCGGCCTCAAGCACCTGCTGTTCGCCGGTGGGCAGATACTCGACGGAGATGTCGAGCGGTCCGTCGTCCGTGCGCCGGCGCACCTCCCGGACCCGGGACACATTGAGGAACCGCAGCCGCTCCTGCCCGCTCACCTTCTCCTTGTACGCAGTCGCGTACAGAGCCTCTATCAACTCCATGTCGACCACGGAGTAGTTGGTGGAGCGGTGGTAGTCGATGAGGGACTGTTTCACCTCGGAGGGTGCGCCGAAGTACACGTCGACGGCCTCGGGGTCGAAGATGCGGTTGGCGAACGGGCTGTCGTCGGCCGGTGTGTAGCCGTACTTGGCGAAGACCGCGCACACCTCGGCCTCGGGGAAGGAGCGGTGCAGATAGTCGACCGTCTCGGCCGCGCTCTGCCCCGCGCCCAGCACGACGACCCTGCGGACCGGTGCTCCCGACCGGGCCAGTTCGTCCGTTCCCGGGAGCAACCGGCTGTTGTGCCAGACGCGTTGACCGAGGTCGATGCCCGGCGGCACGTGGGGTTCGAGGCCCATGGCGACGCTGATGTTGCGCGCCCGGCGCACGACCGTGCGGCCCGTGCCGTCGGTGCCGCGACAGACCACCCGGAAGTGGTCGGCCGCGCCCTCGCCGTCGTGCACCGGCTCCACCGCGACCACGTCCTGGTCGTAGGAGACGAGGTGCGCCACCCGGGCCGCCGCCCACGCGAAGTACTCGTGGAACTCGACCCGCAGCGGGAAGAGGGTCTTCTGGTTCAGGAAGTCGATCAGCCGGCCGCGCTCCCGCAGGAAGCACAGGAAGCTGTAGTCGCTGGTCGGATTGCGCAGTGTCACAAGGTCCTTGAGGAACGACACCTGCATGGTCGCGTCGTCGATCAGCATGCCCCGGTGCCAGCCGAAGCCCGGCTGGCGTTCCAGGAACAGGGCGTTGAGCCGTTCCTCCGGTGGTAGCCCCGCGTTGTGTTCCTCGATCGCTATGGCGAGAGCGAGATTTGACGGTCCAAAGCCGATTCCGAGGACGTCGTAGCTGGTGTCAGATCCCTTGAGCGGTGACTTCACCGTGGCATCGCCTCCCTCAGGCAGCCACATGTTAGATAAGGTTAGCCTTACCTTGCAATGGAGCCGTTGGACGGGAGAACCGCATGCGCGTCGCCATGTTCGGCTACCAGACCTGGGGCCACCGCACCCTCCAGGCCTTGCTGGACTCCGATCACGAGGTCGTCCTCGTGGTCACCCACCCCAAGAGCGACCACGCCTACGAGAAGATCTGGGACGACAGCGTCGCCGAACTCGCCGAGAAGAACGACGTCCCGGTCCTGCTGCGCAACCGCCCGGACGACCCCGAACTCCTCGCCGCCCTGCGCGAGGCCGCGCCGGACATCATCGTGGCCAACAACTGGCGCACCTGGCTGCCCCCGGAGCTGTTCGACCTGCCGCCGCACGGCACGCTCAACATCCACGACTCGCTGCTGCCGTCGTACGCGGGCTTCTCGCCGATCATCTGGGCCCTCATCAACAACGAGCCCCGGGTCGGCGTCACCGCGCACCGCATGAACGGCGAACTCGACGCCGGGGACATCCTGGTGCAGCGCTCGGTGGCGGTCGGCCCCACCGACACCGCGACCGACCTGTTCCACCGCACGGTCGACCTGATCAGCCCCATCGTGCGCGAGTCGCTCGACCTGATCGCGTCCGGCCAGGACACGGGCCAGTGGCAGCCGCAGGACCGCAGCCGGGCGAGCTTCTTCCACAAGCGGTCCGCCGAGGACAGCCGCATCGACTGGAGTTGGCCGGCGGAACGCCTCGAACGGCTGATACGCGCCCAGTCGGACCCGTACCCGAACGCTTACACCTTCCACCGCGGTCAGCGGATCCGGATCGTGTCGGCGGGCGTGTCCGAGGCGTTCCACGGCGGCACACCGGGCCGGATCTTCATCCGCGAGGGCGACGGCGTGGTCATCGTGGCGGGCGCGGACGCGCACAACGGCCGTTGCCGCGGACTGCTCGTCCGGCGCGTACGCACCGAGGACGGCACGGAACTGGCCGCCGCCGACTACTTCCGCACGATGGGCGGGTATCTCACGGCACGCCCCTGACCCCAACTCCCGCGAGCCGGGGCGTCGTCGTTCGACGACGCCCCCTTCGGCATGCTCAACACCCGTACACCCGAAGGCGTATGACACCGGGTCAGGCAAGTCAAACGGCCTGAATCCATTGCTAAGGCAAGCCTAACCTTGCTTTACTGGCGGCCTTACGACTCTGCCCACGCCCGGCGAAAAGGGAAGCACCGCCATGTCTAGATCGCTCCGGACCACCCTGCTCAGCGTCACCCTGATCGCCGGTCTGGCAGCCTGCGGCTCGGTCAAGGACGACGACAGCAGCTCCTCGACGGACGCGGCGAAGGCGGAAGCCTCCTCCGCCGCCTTCCCGGTGACCATCAAGCACAAGTTCGGGGACACGAAGATTCCCTCGGCCCCGAAGCGGGTCGTGGTGATCGGCAACGGCGGCACCGACGACATCGACGCGCTCTACGCCCTGGGCGTCACCCCGATCGCCGTGTCCAAGGACACCTTCGCCTCCGACGGCGTCTACCCGTGGCTGAAGGGCAAGCTCGACACCAAGAAGACCAAGCTCCTCGACACCGTCAACGGCGTCGACTTCGAGGCGGTCGCGGCCCTCCAGCCCGATCTGATCCTCGCCACCTCCGACTTCACCCTCGACAAGGACTACAAGAAGCTGTCCGCGGTGGCCCCGACCATCGGCTACGAGACGGCGTGGGGCCAGCAGACCTGGCAGCAGCACGTCGAGGTGGTCGGCAAGGCCGTCGGCAAGGAGGCGCAGGCCGAGCAGGTCGTCAAGGACACCGAGGCGGCCGTCGCCAAGGTGAAGGCGGCCCACCCCGGCCTGGCCGGCAAGACCTACAGCCTGTCCATCGGCAACACCCCGGCGAAGATCTACACCATCGCCTCCGAGACGGACTTCGCCGCCAAGCTGATGAGCGAACTCGGGCTCGGTCTGACCCCGTCGATCAAGAACATCAAGACGGTCAGCGGCAGCCCCACGGGCGAGCTGTCCTTCGAGCAGCTCGACAAGCTGGACGCCGACCTCGTGGTCATCGCGTTCACGACGCCGGACCTGCAGAAGGCGTTCGAGTCCAGCACGCTGGTGAAGAGCATGTCGGCGGTGAAGAAGGGCAACTACTTCGTCACCGACGTCGAGACCATCAGCCAGCTGCGCAGCCCGTCGGCGCTGGGCATCCCGTGGGCGCTGAACAACCTGGAAGCGGGCTTCGCCAAGCTCGACAAGTAGGCACGCCGAGCGGCCACTTGGGCCACGGCACGGACGACGAAGCGGCGGGGCGCCTCAGGCGCCCCCCCCCCTAGCACAGTGACGCGTCCCCCACCCCCCAGTCAGAAAGGGAGAGCGGCGGGGAGGGGAAAAGGGGTTGGGAGTCG
>NZ_JBSFLV010000044.1:0-73350 GCF_053599215.1 Streptomyces sp. NPDC001002
GCACGGCGAGGGCCGCGTCCACGCGCGCGCGTGGCCCGAACGCCGCGTCCGCGTCGCCCGCCCACAGCGCCGCCGCGTCGACGACGAGGGTGGGGTCGGCGAGGCTGTGCACCTGGACGATCGCCGCGCCCGCCGTACGCACCCGCTCGCCTCCGTCGAACAGTTCGTACGCGGACAGGTCCAGGCGGAGCGAGACACGTACGCCCGCGTCCATGCCGGCCGCGACCTCGGCGGCCCAGTCCTGGGCGTCCGGCAGGCGCTGGGGGCGGCGGTCCGCGAAGGGCCGACCCGAGACGTACGGTGCGGCGGGGGTGCGGGGCAGGGTGTCCGCGACCGCGTCCAGGAAGGCCCGCATCAGCGCCTCGGGCTCGGGCAGCCGAAGCGGGCCGGCCCCGGGCAACGGGACCGCGTGGCCCTCGTACGGCAGGGCCGCGGCGACCGCCCTGAGGTGCGCGATGTCGGCCTGGTCCAAGGGGCCCGCCCGCCAGGCGTCATGGCCGGTGGCCGTCAGTCCGGGCAGCAGCCGGCCGCGCGCGGTGAGCCGCAGCGCGTGCAGCGTGGCCGCGCCCCAGCAGGCGGTGGCGGGGTGGGCGGCCGGGTCGCGCCGGGCCCGGACGAGGAGGGGCAGGGCCTCGCCGACGGGGAGGGTGAGGGCGGGTGCGGTCCTGCGCCGTACGCTCGCGCCGTGCGGTCGTACGACCGTGAGTTCGGTGTCCGCGGTGGCGGGCAGCTCTCCGCCCTCGGGGTCCCAGAAGGCGACCCGTCCGTCGCGCGGCAGGGGCGCGGGCAGGAAGACGGCCGCCAGCCGGAGGGGGATCTCCGCCCCCGTCCGCTCGGCCACCGCAGCCGTGTCGCTCATACGACCTGTCACCTCCCGCCCGTGTGTCGGATCAGACGTCTTCGACTCTACGGGCGGCCTCTGACAATCGGCCCCGGCGACCGGCCGGGGCCCGTCTCCTACGGCACCGCGCGGGAGACGACGTACACCATGGGGTACGTCGTGTTCTGCATGTTCACGATCACGTCCTGCGTCGGCTTGGGGCTCTTCTGCTTGTGGGCGAGCCCGAAGTTGTCGCCGCCGCGGGCGCCGGGGCCCGTGAACTTCCAGCCGGTGACCTTCTGGTCGCGCTCGCTGATGGTGATGTCGCCCTTCTTCAGGTCGGCGCGGGTGACGCCCATGTCCTTGAGGAAGGTGTCCAGGCCCGCGTTCGTGGTCTGGAACTGCGCGTAGAGACGGCTGGTCTTCCAGTTGTTCGTCTCGTAGTAGGCGACCTGGTTCGACGGGTGCGGGATCGGTACCTGGTACAGGCGGCGCTGGACCTTCGACGGCCAGCCCTCGGTGAGGCCGGTCGCGGAGTACTTGGCCTCCTTGTCCTTGCCGCTCTGCCGGCTCTGGTCGGCGGAGATCACCAGATAGCCGGCCGGGACGCCGATCAGCAGCACGATGATGAGCAGGGTGAGGGCCCGCCGACGGAACTTGTGGCGGGGGTCCTCCGCCGGTCCGGACGGTTCGTCGGGGGGTGCCGCCTGCCGCGGCAGCGATGCGGTCACGCGGTGTCCCTGGTCGAACGGCGGGCCTGGACGTAGCGCTCGTAGCGCTCGTGCCGCTCGACCCGGCGGCGGTTGGCGCGGCGGAAGCGGCGGGCGACCAGGCGGGCCAGGTCGGCGGCGCCGACCATGCCGGCCTCGGGGCCCAGCTGGGCGCGGGCGATGCGCGCCTCGGGACGGTAGCCGCGGCCGGTGAGCTGGCGCTTGAAGGCGTCCCGCGCGGGGCCGATCAGCAGGTCGTCGGCCGCGCTGACGCCGCCGCCGATGACGAAGCAGGAGGGGTCCAGGGCGGCGGCCAGGTTGGCGATGCCGACGCCGAGCCACTGGCCGATGTCCTGGAGGAGCTCGATGCACATCGCGTCGCCCTCGCGGGCCAGCTCGGTGATCATCGGGCCGGTGATGTCGTCGATGTTGCCCTTGACGTGCTCGATGATCCCGTAGGCGACCGGGGAGTCGGCGGCGGCCAGTTCCTTGGCCTCGCGGACCAGCGCGTTGCCGGAGCTGTACTGCTCCCAGCAGCCGCGGTTGCCGCACGGGCAGCGGTGGCCGCCGGGCACGACCTGCATATGGCCGAACTCGCCGGCGACACCGTACTTGCCCCGCTTGACCTGGCCGTCCTCCAGTATGGCGCCGCCGATACCGGTGCCCAGCGTGATCATCACCAGGTGGTCCTCGCCGCGGCCCGCGCCGAAACGCCACTCGGCCCAGGCGGCGGAGTTGGCGTCGTTGTCGACCAGGACGGGCACGGCCAGGCGGCCCGCGAGGCGGTCGCGCAGCGGCTCGTTGCGCCAGGAGAGGTGGGGCGCGAACAGGATGCGGTTGCGGTCGGCGTCGACCCAGCCGGCCGCGCCGATGCCCACCGCGTGCACGTCGTGGCGGTCGGACAGGTCCAGGACCAGTTCGACGATCGTGTCCTCGACGACCTTGGGGCTCTTGGACTTGTCCGGCGTCTCCGCGCGGAGCTTCTCCAAGATGTTGCCGTCGGCGTCCACGACGCCGGCCATCACCTTGGTGCCGCCGATGTCGATGCCGACGGTGGGGACGCGGGGGGCGGTCAGGTGTGACCGGCGTTCCCTCGTCCCGACCGTGCGGAGCGCCGGCGCGCGGCGGGAGCCTATGGGGGCGGTGAAGTTGCCGTAGGTGCTCATCAACGCATGATTCTGCCTCACCGTGACTCACAGTGCTGTACGGGGGAGCAATGGGGAGTGCGCGAGTGATGCCGGGTGCGGGTCAGCCGTGGCTTGTCGCGCAGTTCCCCGCGCCCCTGAGGGCACTGCAGCAACCAGCATCAAATTGTCCTGACATTACGACCAGCGACACCCCTCGACCGGCGACTCTCAGGACCGCACCAGCAACTGGAACTCGAACGAATAGCGCGTCGGGCGGTACGTGTGCGTGCCGAACTCCACCGCTCGGCCCGTGTCGTCGAACGTGACGCGTTGCATGGTGAGCAGGGGGGCGCCCTCCGGCTCGGCCAGGCGGTCGGCCTCGGCGGCGGTGGCGGCTCGGGCGCCGATGGTCTGGCGGGCGCTGTGCAGGGTGATGCCGACGGCGCGCATCATGCGGTAGAGGCCGGTGGCCTCCAGCTGCTCGGTGTTCAGGTCGAGCAGGCCGGGCGGGATGAAGTTGCAGAGGTACGCCATCGGCTCGCCGTGCGCGAGGCGCAGCCGCTCCACCCGGTGCACGTCGCTGTCCTCGGCCACCCCCAGGGCGGCGGCGATCTCCGCGGTCGCCGGGACGATGGCGTTGACCAGCACCTTCGTCGCGGGGCGCTGTCCGGCCGCCTCAAGGTCGTCGTAGAGGCTGCTGAGCTCCAGGGGTCGCTTGACCTGGCTGTGCACGACCTGCGTACCGACTCCTCGGCGGCGCACCAGCAGGCCCTTGTCGACGAGCGACTGGATGGCCTGGCGGACGGTGGGCCGGGACAGGCCCAGTCGGCCCGCCAGCTCGATCTCGTTGCCCAGCAGGCTGCCGGGGGTGAGCGCTCCGTGTTCGATCGCGGCCTCCAGTTGCTGCGACAGCTGGAAGTACAGCGGCACCGGGGAACTCCGGTCCACGCTGAGGTCGAGCGACACGGTGGGGTCCACTTCTGGTTTCGGCACGGGCCGAGCGTAGCTCTGTGCGTTGTTGACGGGAAGTTGTGTAGTTCGATTGTCCGGACATACGCATTGACAGCGTACGGTCCTGACCCCCATGTTTTGTTCCATGCGCATCGGGGTCATCGGTACGGGCCGCATCGGCACCATCCACGCGAACACGCTCAGCCGTCATCGCGAGGTCGGTTCCCTGATCCTCACGGACGTGGATCCGGCACGGGCCCAGGAACTCGCCTTCCGCCTCGGGGAGACCGCGGCGCCGGGGGTGGACGAGATCTTCCGGTGGGGCGTGGACGCCGTGGTGATCACGACGGCGACCTCGGCGCACGCCGAACTGATCGGCCGGGCGGCGCGCTCGGGTCTGCCGGTGTTCTGCGAGAAGCCCATCGCGCTCGATCTGCCCGGCACGTTAAGTGCGATCGCCGAGGTCGAGACAGCGGGGACGATTCTGCAGATGGGGTTCCAGCGCCGCTTCGACGCGGGCTACACGGGCGCGCGGGAGGCCGTGCGCTCGGGGCGGCTCGGACGGCTGCACACCGTCCGGGCGCTCACCAGCGACCAGGCTCCGCCCGCCGCCTCGTGGCTGCCGCTGTCCGGCGGGCTGTACCGGGACACGCTGATCCATGACTTCGACATCCTGCGCTGGGTGACCGGGCACGAGATCGTCGACGTCTACGCGGCCGGGTCGGACGCCGGGCCCTCGATGTTCCGCGAGGCGGGCGACGTCGACACCGGCGCCGCGCTGCTGCGGCTCGACGACGGCACGCTCGCCACGGCCACCGCGACGCGGCTGAACGGCGCGGGGTACGACGTCCGCATGGAGCTGGCCGGGGAGCTCGACCAGATCGTCGTCGGCCTGGACGACCGGACGCCGATCGCCTCCACCGAGCCGACCGGGCCGCCGGCCGCGGACAAGCCGTGGGCCGGCTTCATGGAGCGCTTCGGGCCCGCGTACGAGGCGGAGCTGTCCGCGTTCGTCGAGGTCGTGCTCGGCCGCCGGGCGAACCCCTGTGACGGACGCGAGGCCCTGCAGGCGCTGCGCATCGCCGAGGCCTGCGAGGTGTCCAGACGGGACCGCAGACCGGTCGCCCTGGCGGAGATCCCGGGGTGGACCGAGTCGGCGTACAGGTAGTCCGTAGCAGGGGCGGGCCGGCAGCCAGGCGCCCCGCACCCGCACCCGCGTGGGGCAGCCCTACCAGCGCACCGGCAAGCTCCGCACCCCTCGCATCAGCATCCCCGGCAGCCAGTCGCCGGGCGGCCCGTCGAGGGCGAGTTCCGGGGCCCGCTCCAGCAGGGTCCGTATCGCCGTACGGCCTTCCAGGCGGGCCAGTGGAGCGCCCAGGCAGAAGTGGATGCCGTGGCCGAAGGCCACGTGGCCGCGGGTGTCGCGGTGGATGTCGAAGCGGTCGGGGGCGGGGTAGCGCAGTCCGTCGCGGTCGGCCGCGGTGAGGCCGACCATCACGGCGTCGCCCTTCTCGATGTGCGTGCCGCCGATGTCGAGGGGCTCCGCGGCGAACCGGAACGTCGCGTTCTCCACCGGTCCCTCGTAGCGCAGGGTCTCCTCGACCGTGCCGTCGACGAGGCTCATGTCGGCCCGCAGGGCGGCGAGTTGGTCCGGGTGGGTGAGGAGGGCGTGGACGGCGTTGGTGATCAGGTTCACCGTCGTCTCGTGGCCCGCGATGAGCAACACGAAGGCCATGCCGCGCAGTTCGCTCGGGGAGAGCCGGTCGCCGTCCTCGGCGGTGGTGCGGATGAGGTCACTGAGCAGGTCGCCGCTCGGTCCCGCGCAGCGCTTGTCCTCGATCAGGTCGGCGAGGTAGTCGGCGAGTCGCACGAACGCCTCGTGCTCGCTGCCCGAATCGGTCGGCACGATCGCCTCGTTGGAGATCTTCCGGAACTCGGTACGGTCCACCTCGGGCACGCCGAGCAGCTCGCAGATCACGGTGATCGGCAGCGGGTACGCGAAGGAGTCGACGAGGTCGGCCCGGCCGAGCGGCAGCATCGCGTCGAGGAGTTCGTCGGTGATCTGCTGGATCCTGGGCCGCAGTTCCTCCACCCGGCGCATGGTGAAGGTCCGTGAGACCAGCGAGCGCAGGCGTGTGTGCTGGGGCGGGTCGGTGGTCAGCAGGTTCTTCCCGATCAGCTCCTCGTCGAGGAACCGCACCCCGATCTTGGTGGCGTCCTTGGCGAGCCGCGGGTCGGCGAGCGCCGCGCGCGCCTCCTCGTACCCGACGACCAGCCAGGTCTCGTGGTGCTCCTCGGGCACGGGCAGCCGCACCCGGTGCACCGGTCCGCGCTCGCGCAGTCGCGCGTACACGGGATGCGGGTCACTGCGGAACCCGTCCCCGAACTCCCCCAGGTCGATCACTTCCACCATGGACTCCCCCGTCCTTCCACCCGGACAACGTCCGGCATCGGCCGCGAGTGCCCGTCTCCCCCTTCCGGCCCGCTAGTTGGCGCCCCCTCCCGGTTCCTCCAGCAGTCCCGCGTCGTACACCAGCAGCGCGACCTGCACGCGGTTGTTCAGGTCCAGCTTGGCGAGGATGCGGGAGACGTGGGTCTTGACGGTGGCGACGCTCATGAAGAGCTGGGCGGCGATCTCGGCGTTGGACAGACCCCGGCCGACCGCGACGGCGACCTCGCCCTCGCGGTCGTTGAGGACGGAGATCCGCTCACGCGCGCGTGCGCGCCGGGTGTCGGCGGCGTTCCCCACGGCGTGCTCCACCAGCCGGCGGGTGACGGCGGGCGACAGGACGGGGTCGCCGGCCGCGACCCGCCGTACCGCCTCGACGATCTCCTTGGGGGGCGTGTCCTTGAGGACGAATCCGGCGGCGCCCGCGCGCAGGGCGCGCAGCACCTGTTCGTCGCCGTGGAAGGTGGTGAGGACGATGACCTGCGGTGCGTCCTTGCGGGTGCGCAGCTGCTCCGTGGCCGTGAGCCCGTCCACCGTGGGCATCCGGATGTCCATGAGGACGACGTCCGGCCGGGTGCGGTCGACGAG
This sequence comes from Streptomyces sp. NPDC001002, assembly GCF_053599215.1. Classification (NCBI taxonomy): domain Bacteria; kingdom Bacillati; phylum Actinomycetota; class Actinomycetes; order Kitasatosporales; family Streptomycetaceae; genus Streptomyces; species Streptomyces sp. NPDC001002. Next base: position 6,646 of record NZ_JBSFLV010000044.1, read on the forward strand.
GTCCTCGACCTCGCCGCCGTCCGCGGCCTCGCCGACGACCTCGATGTCGTCCGCGCCGCCCAGCATCAGGGACAGGCCCGCCCGCACCAGCGGATCGTCGTCGACGAGGAGCAGTCTGATCACAGTCATGGGCCTACGTAATCACGGTTGCGCCGGGCGCAGGGCAAGGGTGTGGACGGAACCGGCTCTCCGGTCAACACGCGCGCGTGGAGGCGGGTTTGGAAAGTGGACGCCGGGTCGGAGGGTGGATGCGGGACAGGAGGGCGGGAGTCGGTTCGGCGGGAGCGCGGCCGGCGCCCCGGGCCCCTCTCGGGGGCCGCCCTCATCCCCACGGCAGCCAGGCCCGCACCCGGAACCCCCCGTCCTCCCCGCTCTCGTGCTCCAGCCGTCCGCCGGCCAGCGTCGCCCGCTCGGTGAGGCCGATCAGGCCCTGTCCCGAGCCGGGGACGGCCGGGACGTCACCCTCGGGGGCGGGGTTGTGCACGGTCACCGTGAGCCCCTCCCCCGGAGCGCCGGTGACGCAGACCGTGACCTCCGTGCCGGGCGCGTGCTTGCGGGCGTTGGTCAGGCCCTCCTGGGCGATGCGGTAGGCGGTGCGGCCGACGGAGGCGGGGACGGCGGTGGGGTCGCCGACGCGGTTGTCGAGGACAACCTTCATACCGGCCTCGCACGATTCGGCGACCAGCGCGGAGATCGCGGCGAGCGTCGGCTGGGGCCGGCCGCTCTCCTCGTTCTCGCCCGCGCGCAGTACGCCGATGATCTCCCGCAGGTCCTGGAGCGCCTCGTGGGCGCTCTCCCGGATGACACCGGCCGCCCGGGCGATCTCCTCGCGCGGGGCGTCGGGACGGAACTCCAGGGCGCCCGCGTGGACGCTGAGCAGGGTCAGCCGGTGGGCGAGGACGTCGTGCATCTCCCGGGCGATGGCCTCGCGCGCGAGGCGCTGTGCCTGCTCCGCGCGCAGCCGTGCCTCGGTCTCGGCGCGCCGGGCGCGGTCGCGCAGGCTGACCATCAGCTGCCGCTTCGACCGCACGAACATGCCCCAGCCGATGACCGTGACGGTGAACAGCGTCGAGAAGGCGAGCACGCCCGCGTAGGGCAGGTCGGGGTCGGGGCGGACCCAGAAGTAGAACGGCATCAGGACGAGGGTGATGCCGCCGATCCAGGCCACGTAGCGGAACGGCCGGTGCACGGCGACGGTGAACAGCGCGACCATGGCAGCGCCGCCCGCGGTGTTGGAGACCAGGCCCACGGGGATCATGGCGACGGCGAGACCGACCGGCCAGCGGCGGCGGCCCCAGACGGCGGCGCAGGCGAGTGCGCCGACCGCTTGGTCGAGGGCGATGAGTCCCTGCGGGAGGTTCGGGTCGTCGGCCACGCTCTGCGCGCCCACGATGCCGATCAGCACGGCCAGCAGGAAGGCGCTGAAGTCGACCACCCAGTCGCGTGCGGTGCGCCGGGGTCGGCGCCCTGACGCCGTGGCATCCGGATCGAGCTCGTGGAGCACCGCGGACGGGAACAGCCATCGGCGACCGGTGATCGTCTGCGGTGCGGGGGCCGGCTTGTCTGAACTCACAGTCGACAAATCTATGCGTGACAGGGCCGGGTCACTGCCGTCCGTACGAGATCGGCGACCAAAGTCTCGCCGCGATGGACTTTCGGCGCGCCGGGCGGCGTCGAGGACCATCCTGCGGCGGGCATGCCTCGCCCCGCGGCCGATGTGGGTGGGGGGACCGCGGGGCGAGGGTGGTGCCATGAAACAGCTGCTGGAACTTCTCGGTCTGCTCGCGCTGGTACAGGGTGTGCTGGGCCTGCTGCACGAGTTCACCCACTGGCATGTGGGCCTTGTGCAGAAGCTCGGCTTCCTCGACGGCTACGGGGTCTACGCGAGCGTCGCACTGGTGGTGCTGGCGATCGCGCTGTTCGCCGCCGCGGAGAGTCGGAAGTCCGGCTGACCGCGGACCGGGCTCCTGACGGGTCGCGCTGTTCCCTCGACGACGGCCGAGCGGGGGAAGTCGCTCAGCAGCCGAAGTTGATCAGGTCGAAGGTCACGTAGTGGTCCGCGGTGTAGTAGTCCTCCTGGGACCGCTGACCGGTGACGATGCGCTTGGCGCCGCGCGTGGACGAGCCCGGCGTCTTGACCGTGTACTCGTGGTAGTAGCCGGAGGACTGGCTGGGTAGCACGCCTTCCTGGTTCCGGAAGACGGTGCCGTCCTGCGAGTACGGGAAGGGCCCGCCCGCGTCGATCAGGTCCAGCGTGTCGTACGCCTGGGAGGGCAGGTCGCTGTAGCAGATGCTGCCGACCGAGGCCGCGGCGGCGTCCGCCGTGGTGACGGAGACGGTACCGCCGACGAGAAGCGCGGACAGGACGGCGGCAGCGGCGCCGATGCGGGTGATTCGTGGGGGGAATCTCATGCCCCCCATGATGACGCGCGTAGACAGTGGCATGTCAATGACAACTGCGCAGAATTTCCCGCCAAGTCCGATGAGTTTTCCGCGAGTTAACGTGCTGCGACGGGTGCGCACACGGTCCCCACACTGGCAGCCGGAGGGCGTCGCCCTAGGCCGCCCTCACGCGTTGTCCGGGAGCTCGTACGACCCGTACTCCGGTCGGCCCGCCAGGTCGTACGACTGGATCGAGACGCCGGTCGTGGTGATGGTGCCGCCCGTGTGCGTGAACTTCGTCGGTAGCGCGCCCTCCGCGAAGAGGCGGAAGCCGGAGCCGAGGACGACCGGGAAGGTCAGCAGGTGGAGGGTGTCGATCAGGTCGAGGGCGAGCAGGGACTGGACGAGGGCGCCGCTGCCGTGGATCTGGACCTCGCCGTCGGTGCGTTCCTTGAGGGCCGTGACGTCCTTGGCGAGGTCGCCGTCGAGGACGGTGGTGCCGGACCAGGCGGGGTCGGTCAGGGTGGACGAGGGGACGTACTTCGGGAGGGCGTTGAGCTTGGCAGCGATCGGGTCCGCGGGGTCGGTCACCCTCGGCCAGTGCGAGGCGAAGATGTCGTAGGTGCGGCGGCCGAGGAGGAATGCGCCGGGGCGTTCGAAGACCTCGGTGATGAACCGGCCGAAGTCGTCGTCGCCGAAGGGGAAACTCCAGCCGCCGTGCTCGAAGCCTCCCCGGGGGTCCTCCTGGGGGCCGCCGGGGGCCTGGTAGACGCCGTCGAGGGTGACGAAGATCGTGGAGACGAGCTTGCCCATGGCGGGTGCCTGCTTCCTGGTGCGGGGTCTGTTGTCATCACCTCAGACCCCGCGAACCCCCGCAACTCATCGGCCTGTCGCCTATCCGGCGTGCGTCGAGAAGAGGCCACCCGTCGGACCCTGCTTGTCGCCGCCCTGCGCCTTCTTGAGGGCGTTGGCCAGGCTCTCGATGGTCAGGGACTGCAGGATCACCTGGCCGTTGCCCTCCAGGGTGGCCAGGGACAGGCCCTCGCCGCCGAAGACGGCGTTCATCAGACCCTGGCGGTTGAGGCCGCCGACGCGCTGGACGCCGTACTGGATCCCCTCCTCGAAGGCGACGACGCAGCCCGTGTCGACCTCGATGCGGCCGCCGAAGTCGGCCGGGTTGAGGTCGATGAAGTTGCCCGCGCCGGCGATGATCACCGTGCCCTGGCCGGTGAACTTCTCCAGGACGAAGCCCTCGCCGCCGCTCATGCCCGTGCGGCCGCCCTGGAAGGCGATACCGAAGTCGACGCTCGACTCGGCCGCCACGAACGCGTCCTTCTCGGCGAACCACGCGCGCGTGCCGTTGAGCTCCAGGGCGCGCATCTCGCCGGGCAGCACGCCCGCGAAACCGACCGTGCCCTCGCCGCCCTGGGAGGTGAAGTACTGGAACGCCAGCGACTCGCCCGCCAGGGCCCGCTGGCCGACCTGCATGGCGGTGCCCATGGCCTGGCGGAGCATGCCGCCCATGCCGCCGCCGGCGCCCTGGGGCTGGCCGCCGCCGCTGTTCGACGGACCGGAGAGGCGGGTCTCCATGGTCACGTTCGTCGTCTTGAACAGGAACTTGCCCGCCTCGCAGTACACGGTCTGACCGGGGCGCAGGCTGACGACCGCCATCTGCATGGCGTTGCCGACAATCTCTTGCTGAAGAGTCACGCCAGTCACAACGCGTGAGATGGAGCGAATGGTTCCGCCCATACGGCTCCGATCGTCGACTTCCGGCCGTTCGATTCCGGCCGCGCGGCCTCCGTGTCACCTCAGTGCCACCTCGGTGTCCGTTCGCCGCCGGTACCGAGGGCGCGCGGCGGCTGGGATGGACCCATGACGACGACACAGAGCACGGCTCACCGAACCCTCGACAACAAGGTCGCCCTCGTCACCGGCGGCAGCCGTGGCATCGGCGCGGCCACGGCAGTACGGCTCGCGCGGGAGGGCGCGGACGTGGCCCTGACCTACGTGAACGGCAAGGAGGCGGCCGAGGACGTCGTACGGCGGGTCGAGGCGCTCGGACGGCGGGCGGTGGCCCTGCGCGCGGACTCGGCGGATCCGGCGGAGGCGGCCGGCGCGGTGGAGCGTACGGCCGAGGAGCTGGGCGGGCTCGATGTACTGGTGAACAACGTCGGCGTGGGCCTCCTCGGCCCGCTGGAGGACCTCTCGCTCGCCGACGTCGACCGGGTGCTGGCAGTGAACGTGCGGGGCGTGTTCCTGACCTCGCAGGCGGCCGCCGCGCGGATGCCGTCGGGCGGCCGGATCATCACGATCGGCACCTGCATGACTCAGCGCGTCCCCGGCCCCGGCGGCACCCTCTACGCGACGAGCAAGTCGGCGCTGATCGGCCTCACGAAGGCCCTCGCCCGCGAGCTGGGCGCCCGCGGAATCACCGCGAACATCGTCCACCCCGGCCCGACCGACACCGACATGAACCCGGCCGACGGCCCGTACGCCCCCGCCCAGGCCGCGACGACCGCCCTAGGCCGCTTCGGAACGGCGGACGAGGTGGCGGCCACGGTGGCGTATCTGGCGGGGGCGGACTATGTCACGGGGGCGGAGTTCTCGGTGGACGGAGGGCACGCGGCGTGAGGGTCAGGTGAGCGTCGCTCAGACCAGGGCCGGTCAGCCGCCCAGCTCCTGATGGCGTGCCGCCAGGCTCGTCGCGCCCTTCTCCGTCAGCGACCCGAACAACCGCAGCCGCGAGATGCCCCCGTCCGGATAGATGTCCACGCGTGCGTGGGTGCCGACGGCCGGGGTCGGGAGGACGAAGCGGTGGTTGGTGTCGGGCTGGAGGCGGGTGCGCGGGAGGATCTCCGTCCACTCGCCGTCCCCGGCTTCCGTGCCGCTCTCGGCGTCGCGCACCGACACCGACGCCCAGCCCGCGCTGTTGCCCTTCAGGTACGCCGTGTCGATCTCGATCGCGCGGATCTGGGACTGGGCGGCGAGGCGGTAGCGGATCCAGTCGTTGCCCTGGTCGCGGCGGCGGCGGGTCTCCCAGCCGTCGTCCATCTTGCGGGAGCGGCCCGGCTGGATGGTGTTGCTCGCCGGGGAGTAGAAGAGGTTCGACGCATCCTCGGCCTGGCCGCCGTTCTCCAGGGCGACGACGTCGAACGTGCCCAGGACGGCGAGCCAGTTGGGGTCGGGGACGACCTCGCCGTGCACCCGCAGGCGGGCGATGCCGCCGTCGGGGTGCTGGTTGACGCGGAGGTGCGTGAAGCGCTGCTCGGCCGAGACGGAGAAACCATTCTCCGCGTGCCCTCCGACCGGCGTGCGCGGTACCAGGGTCGTCCACTTCACGTCGTCCGACAGCAGCTGCTCCGGCGACGGGGAGCCCGCCACGGACGCGCCCTCGACCGACACGGCCTGCGGGTAGTTGCCGCGGAAGTGGGCCGTGTCGACGACGATCCCGCGGATGACACCGGGGGCGCCGAGGCGCACCAGCGCCCAGTCGTGGTCCTCAGCCGTCGGCCACGGGTGCTCGGCCGACGCGCCACGGCGGCGGCGCGTCTCCCAGCCGTCCATGATCTTGCCCTTGTGCCCGAAGTGCTCGGGGTCGAACTCGGCCCGCTCGGGCACCAGGAGGTTCTCGCGCTGGGCGAAGAACTCGTCGTTGGCGGCGATCACTCCGGCGCCGAGCCGCCGGTCGGCGAGGTTGGCGTACTGGGTGAAGGGGAGGTCGGCGGTGCGGTAGTCCGCGTAGGGGTCGCCGCCTCCGTAGGGGTTCGCGTCGCCGGTGAAGTGAGTCGAGGAAGCCGGGGAAGACTGGCTCTGCGCCGTCACGATGATCTGGTGTCCTTTCATGGGTCGGCCGCTGCGGGTGCGGTGAATCAGGGGGTACGGGTCAGCAGTTGTCCCTTCGGTTCGGTGAACTCGCCGTCCGCGACGATGCGTTGACCACGCAGCCAGGTGGACTTCACGACGCCGTGCAGGGTCTTGCCCGCGTACGCCGTGACGCGGTTGCGGTGCTGGAGAGCCGCCGGGTCCACGGTGAACGTCTCGTCGGGTGCGAGGACCGCGAAGTCGGCGTCGCGGCCCGCCTCGATGGCGCCCTTGCGGTCAAGTCCCACCAGACCGGCCGTACTTGACGACATCCAGCGGACCACGTCCTCCAGGCCGTGGCCCCGCTTGCGGGCCTCGGTCCACACTGCGGCCAGGCTCAACTGGAGCCCGGAGATGCCGCCCCAGGCAGTCGCGAAGTCGTCGGTCTTCAGGTCGGCGGTGGACGGCGAGTGGTCGGTGACCACGCAGTCGATCGTGCCGTCGGCCAGCGCCTGCCACAGCAGGTCCTGGTTGGCCGACTCACGGATGGGCGGGCAGCACTTGAACTCGCTTGCTCCGTCCGGGACTTCCTCGGCGGTGAGGGTGAGGTAGTGCGGGCAGGTCTCGACGGTGAGGCGCACGCCGTCCGCCTTGGCTGCGGCGATCAGGGGCAGCGCGTCGGACGAGGACAGGTGCAGCACGTGCACGCGCGCGTCCAACCGCCGTGCCTGGGCGATGAGTTGGGCGATCGCCGTGTCCTCCGCGTCCCGTGGCCGCGACGCGAGGAAGTCCGCGTACTTCGGGCCGCCCTGCTGCGGTGCCGCGTCCAGGTGGTGCGGGTCCTCCGCATGCACGATGAGCAGGCCGCCGAAGGAGGCGATCTCGGCCAGCGACAGGGCGAGTTGGTCCTGGTCCAGGTGCGGGAACTCGTCGACCCCGGACGGTGACAGGAACGCCTTGAAGCCGAAAACGCCGGCCTCGTGCAGCGGGCGCAGGTCCTTGACGTTGTCGGGCAGGGCGCCGCCCCAGAAGCCGACGTCGACATGGGCCTTGGCGGCGGCGACCGCCTGCTTCGTACGGAGGTTGTCGACCGTCGTGGTCGGCGGGAGGGAGTTGAGCGGCATGTCGACGAGGGTGGTGATGCCGCCGGCCGCCGCCGCGCGCGTGGCGGTCCAGAAGCCCTCCCACTCGGTGCGGCCGGGGTCGTTGACGTGCACGTGCGTGTCGACCAGCCCCGGCAGCAGGACGTCGTCGCCGAGGTCCTCCAGCCGGGACCCGGACGGCACTTCGGCGTCGTACGGGAGGACGGCCGTGATCGTGCCGGCGGCGACCGCCACCGAGGCGGCGCGTGTCCCCTCGGGTGTGATGACGCGCGTCGAGCGCAGCACCAGTTCTACGTCGGACACCCGGACCCCTCTCTGCCGGCGTTTACTTCCGCGTAACGGAATTCAACTTTCTGTTGAAGGAGTCTTCACTCCCGCTCCCGAGCCGTCAAGGGCACACTTGTCGACAAGGATGCCTGGGCGCACACTCTGGACGTTTCCACAAAGCGGAATTAGACTTCCGGCACGCAGAAGGTAGCTACGCACCACCAGGGAGTCAACCGACCGACGGGTAGGCTTCAGCCCTTCCTGCCAGTCCCGAAAGGAACGCGCCGTGCCGACGTCCAGCGCCAGCACCACCGACTCCGCCAAGTCCACGACGGGCGGGGTCCAGTCCCTTGAGCGCGCCTTCGATCTGCTGGAACGGATGGCCGACGCGGGCGGCGAGGTCGGACTGAGCGAGCTCTCCGCGAGCAGCGGGCTGCCGCTGCCCACCATCCACCGCCTCATGCGCACACTCGTGGCCTGCGGTTACGTCCGCCAGCAGGCCAACCGACGGTACGCGCTCGGCCCGCGCCTGATCCGCCTCGGCGAGTCGGCCTCGCGCCTGCTCGGCACCTGGGCCCGCCCGTATCTGGCCCGCCTGGTCGAGGAGACCGGCGAGACGGCGAACATGGCACTGCTGGACGGGGACGAGATCGTCTACGTCGCCCAGGTGCCGTCGAAGCACTCGATGCGCATGTTCACCGAGGTCGGCCGGCGCGTCCTGCCGCACTCCACGGGCGTCGGCAAGGCCCTGCTCGCCGAGGTCCCCGACGACGAGGTGCGCGCGCTGCTCTCCCGTACGGGCATGCCCGCCGCGACGGAGAAGACGATCACCACGCCCGACGGTTTCCTGGCCGCCCTCGCGGAGGTGCGCGGCCTCGGCTACGCGGTCGACGACAACGAGCAGGAGGTCGGGGTCCGCTGCCTCGCGGTCTCCGTGCCCAACTCCCCCACCGCCGCGGCCATTTCGATCTCGGGACCGGCGGGCCGAGTCACCGAGGCGGCGACGGACAAGATCGTGCCGGTGCTCCAGCAGGTGGCCGGGGAGTTGTCCCTGGCGCTGGCCAGCCAGGCCCAGGGATGACCGAACTGTCGTATTGGCCGGGGCGGTACACCGACCGGCACGGCTCGGAGGAGGTCGTCTTCGAGACGGACGGCCGGGACGTGATCCGTACGACGATCAGGGGCGTCCTGTTCGAGAGCGACACGATGGACGACCTGGGCGCCCTGAGCGGCGAGCCGCCCGAGCAGGCCTTCTCCTTCTTCGACGGGGCCCTGTGCTCCTGCCTCCTGGAGTGGGAGGTGCCGATTCCGGTCGAGGTCAGAGGCGGCGGCATCCGTCCGGCGGTGCTGTACTGCGCGCTGCGGATCGGGTCGCCTTCCACCGACCCCAGGAAGGGCCTGGACTCCGAGACGTTGACCACCAGGCTGCACCTCGACGGGTACGACTACCGCAACGCGGACGATCGCGACGGCTTCGAGGAGGCCCTGAGCGAGGTCCAGCGTCGACTCCCGCGGGCGGCCCGACTCAAGGCGTGTGTCTCATGCGCCTGGTCCGACTACCACCCGGTCGGCCACAGCATGATGGGCGGGCTCGCCTGCTTCCGCGACGCCAAGGATCTCTACCGGCAGGTCGACGGCAAGCACGGGCCGCACGGCATCCTCACGATCTGGCAGTCGCGCACCGAGTTCGTCCAGGAGACCTGGCTCTGCGAGGAGTTCGAGCATCGGACCGGTGACGTGGGCTACCGGGGCCGGTTCCCGTTCCGAGCGCCCTGAGACCAGGGTCCGCAGCCTCAGCCCCGCCGGCCCGGCGGTTCGCCGAACAGTTCCACCGCGTCCCGTACGTCCGACAGTCCCCGGGCCAGCGCGCTGACCGAGCCGATCGATCCCGCGATGAGTAAAAGGGAGCGGCGCAGCCGCGGGATCTCGGGCGTGCCGTCGATCGTCATCGCGGCCAGGGCGGCGAGTTCGTCCTCGGCGATGCCGCGGTCGGGGAACTCCGCCGGATGCGCGGCGAGTTGGCGGCGCAGCCGGGACACCGCGGTCCGCAGTCCCGCCACTCTTGGGTCCTCACCGCTGCCGGTCACTGGTCTCTGCCCCAAGCTCCGCAACACAGCTCTCCCCCCGCGCACGCCGTTGTGCGCCTCTACGTCGTGATCCCGCCGGGCTCCCCCATGGCGTTGGTCGGGCGCCGGGAGACGCGGGTCAGTAAACGCCAACCGATGCCGGGCGCGCCACTGCGCGGACCGAAATTCAACCCTTGGAAACCGGGCACTCGCACGGGCGTCAGGTAGGGGGTGGGGCATGGCGTCAGGTATGCAGGACGCATGACGGAGAAGGAAGACGGCGTGATCGGACTCGTGCTCGCCGCGGGCGGCGGCCGGCGGCTCGGCGGACGGCCCAAGGCGCTGCTCGAACACCGGGGCCGGCCGCTGGTCGAACACGCGGTCGGCGTGCTGCGCGCGGCCGGCTGCGCGCGCGTGCACGTGGTGCTCGGCGCGCGGGCGGCGGACGTACGCGCGCGTGCCGATCTGGCGGGCTGCGTCCTGGTGGACAACCCGGACTGGGCGGAGGGCATGGGCGGTTCGCTGCGGGCGGGGCTCGACTCGCTGGCGGGAACTGGCGCTTCGGGCGTGCTGGTCTCGCTCGTCGACCAGCCCGGGATCGGTCCGACGGCGGTCGCCCGGGTGCTCGCGGCCCACCGGGACCGTACGTCGCTGGTCTCGGCGGCGTACGCCGGTGTGCGCGGGCATCCCGTGCTGTTCGGGGCCGCGCACTGGGCCGGGGTCGCGGCGAGCGCGACCGGGGACCGCGGTGCGCGCGCCTACCTCAGGGCGCACGAGGAGGCGATCACGCTCGTGGAGTGCGGGGACGTGGCCGAGCCGTACGACATCGACACCGAGGCCGACCTGGTCCACCTTGAGCGAACGACCCACCTTGAGTGAGCGGCCCACCTTGAGTGAGCGGCCCACCTTGAGTGAGCGGCCCACCTTGAGTGATCACGGTGGCACTGAGCGCCACGTTCCCTCGATCCGGAGAATCTCGATATCAACAAACCATTGAAGTTCCACAATGAGGAAACTAGTATCCACTGCTCAGAAACACGTTGAGAAGGAAGTGACAGCTCATGTCCGCACCAGCGCCGTCCCCGCTGGCCATCGTCGACGCCGAGCCCCTGCCCCGGCAGGAGGAGGTCCTCACCGACGCGGCCCTCGCCTTCGTGGCCGAGCTGCACCGGCGGTTCTCACCGCGCCGTGCGGAACTCCTCGCCCGCCGTGCCGAGCGCCGCGCCGAGATCGCCCGCACCTCCACCCTCGACTTCCTGCCGGAGACCGCCGCGATCCGCGCCGACGACTCCTGGCGGGTGGCCCCCTCCCCCGCGGCCCTGAACGACCGCCGGGTCGAGATCACCGGCCCCACCGACCGCAAGATGACGATCAACGCCCTCAACTCGGGCGCCAAGGTCTGGCTCGCGGACTTCGAGGACGCCTCCGCGCCGACCTGGGAGAACGTGATCCTGGGCCAGGTCAACCTGATCGACGCGTACACACGGAACATCGACTTCACGGACCCGGGCTCCGGCAAGTCGTACGCCCTCAAGGACGAGGCCGAGCTCGCCACCGTCGTCATGCGCCCGCGAGGCTGGCACCTCAACGAGCGGCACCTCCAGGTCGACGGCGAGCAAGTGCCGGGCGCCTTCGTCGACTTCGGGCTGTACTTCTTCCACAACGCCCAGCGCCTGCTCGACCTGGGCAAGGGCCCGTACTTCTATCTCCCCAAGACCGAGTCGCACCTCGAAGCCCGGCTGTGGAACGACGTGTTCGTCTTCGCACAGGACTACGTCGGCATCCCGCAGGGCAGCGTCCGCGCGACCGTGCTCATCGAGACGATCACGGCCGCGTACGAGATGGAGGAGATCCTCTACGAACTCCGCGACCACGCCTCGGGGTTGAACGCGGGCCGCTGGGACTACCTGTTCTCCATCGTGAAGAACTTCCGTGACGGCGGCACCAAGTTCGTCCTCCCGGACCGCAACGCGGTCACGATGACCGCCCCGTTCATGCGGGCGTACACCGAACTCCTCGTCCGCACCTGCCACAAGCGCGGGGCGCACGCGATCGGCGGCATGGCGGCCTTCATCCCCTCCCGTCGGGACGCCGAGGTCAACAAGGTCGCCTTCGAGAAGGTCCGCGCCGACAAGGACCGCGAGGCGAACGACGGTTTCGACGGCTCCTGGGTCGCCCACCCCGACCTGGTCCCGATCGCCATGGAGTCCTTCGACCGGGTCCTCGGCGACAAGCCGAACCAGAAGGACCGCCTGCGCGAGGACGTCCACGTCGAGGCCGCCGACCTGATCGCGATCGACTCGCTGAAGGCGAAGCCGACGTACCCGGGTCTCGTCAACGCCGTGCAGGTCGGCATCCGTTACATCGAGGCCTGGCTGCGCGGTCTCGGCGCGGTCGCCATCTTCAACCTCATGGAGGACGCGGCCACCGCGGAGATCTCGCGCTCGCAGATCTGGCAGTGGATCAACGCGGGCGTCGAGTTCGAGAACGGCGAACTCGCCACGCCGGAGCTGGCCCGCAAGGTCGCCGCGGAGGAACTCTCCAACATTCGCGCGGAGATCGGCGAGGAGGCCTTCGCGGCCGGCCACTGGCAGCAGGCCCACGACCTGCTCCTCCAGGTCTCCCTGGACGCGGACTACGCGGACTTCCTGACGCTGCCGGCTTACGAGCAGCTCAAGGGCTGACCGGCGGAGGGCAGTTCAGGTAGCGGGCTTGTCCGAGTGGCCCAGGGATCTTCCCGGGGCCACTCGGTCGCGTACGACCTGCTTGACCGCTGTGGGCTCGGGGAAGCCCTGGTCGCGGCGGTCCCAGACGACCTCGTCGTCGACGCGGACGATGAAGACGCCGCCCTTGCCCGGTTTGAGGGCGAGTTCGGAGAGTTCCGTCTCGAAGGTGGTCAGGAGTTCCTGGGCCAGCCAGGCGGCGCGGGGCAGCCAGCGGCACTGCGTGCAGTACTCGATCTCGACACGGCCACTCATTCGAGGTGCACCGACCAATCCTGTTCCGCGGCCGGTTTGCCGTGCAGGTCGGGGACCCGCTTCAGCCACTTGGGCCGGCCTCGCTCTGTCTGCGCCGCGCGGAGGGCCTGCTCGGCGGCGAGTTCCTCCCGGGTGGGGAAGTCGGTGGGCAGCCACGCGGCGGACGCCTCCACGCGCGCGTGGAGGTAGCCGACGTACGCCTCGCGCATCTCCTCGGGCGTGCCGAACTCCGTCAGCCAGGCGTCCGGGACCTCGGCGACGACCTCACGCAGCAGGTCCTCGGTGACCTTGGGCGCCAGTTCGGCGTCGGCGGCGCGCACGTCGGGGGCGTAGTGGCCCAGGGCGTGGTTGCGGAAGTCGTAGGCCTTGGCGGGGTCGGAGGCGTCCCAGCGGTGGTGGAAGACGAGGGCGGCGCCGTGGTCGATCAGCCAGAGGCGGGCGGGCACGGTGCCCAGCGTCGGCCAGATCATCAGGTTGGAGCTGTGGACCGTACGGTCGACGTTGACGGTCAGGGCATCCAGCCAGACGATCCGGCCGGCCTCCAGGGAGTCGACACGGAAGTGCTTCGCGAGTTCCGGGGTGAAGTCCTTCGCGCCCGGCAGATAGTCCATGCCGAGGTTGACGCCCGCGCTCGCGCTGTGCAGGTCGCGCACTTCCTGGTGCGGCTCGCTGTCGGCGATCGCCGGGTCGAAGTGGACCAGGACGAGTTCCGGGAAACGCAGCCCGAGCGCGCGTGCCAGCTCGCCGACGATCACCTCGGCGACCAGCGCCTTGCGGCCCTGCGCGGAGCCGGTGAACTTCACGACGTAGGTGCCCAGGTCGTCGGCCTCGACGACGCCGGGGACGGAACCGCCGGACGTCAGGGGGGCGACGTAGTCGGTCGCGGTGACCTCTCGCAGCATTTCCTCAGGTCACCCCCTCTTTCCGGCTTCCGGCCCGAAGTGACCATAGTAACCGGGGGTGATCGCCGGCGAGGCGGCGGTCAGTCGGCTTCCGGCGCCTCGGTGACGCGGGGTGGTGAGTTAAGGGTCGCCGTCACGAGGTTGTGGATGGCCCGGTCGTCGAAGGTGAGGTCGAAGAACAGGCTGCGGAAGAGCATGAGCCCGGCCCACATGTCGAGGACCGTGGAGATGTCCGTGTCCTTGGGCATGTGGCCCCGGTCCACCGCGCGCTGCAGCACGGTCGCGGACTGTCTTTTACGGTCCTGGATGAGCTCTTCGCGCAGACGGCGCCCCAGTTCGGGGTCGGCGGCCGCGTCCGAGACCAGGGCCGGCAGGACCAGCCGTACCTTGGGCGAGCCGTAGAGCGCGGCGAGTGTGTCCGCCACGGCGAACACCTCCTGTCTGCTGTCGCCGACGTCGTCGACGGGGATGTCCGGCAACTGGGTGCGCACGGCGTCGAGGGTGAGCGCGGCCTTGTTCGGCCAGGACCGGTAGATCGTGGCCTTGCCGACTCCGGCTTCGATGGCGATACCGCCGATCGTCAGCCGTGTGTACCCGAGCTCACCTAGCATTTTCAGTGTCGCGGCGAGGATGCGGTCGCGGGCTTCGAGGTCCCGCATGCGCTGACCGTCCTCGACGGTGACAGAAGTGAGTGATCGTTTCTGGCCCATGTGCAGGTCGGCTCTCCGGTCGTGCGACTTGGTGACACGCGTAGCCGCGGGGGGTGAGATCTCCGTGGAACGAGTCGTATCGTTCTTATGGTGAGGGCTGTTGTGCGAATGCTCAAGTACCTTGCGAAACAATCACGTTCACCCCTGTGCACGATCACAGTGCGTGACACGAGGGGCGTACGGGCAAGGGAGCGACTCGGCCGCACCGGTACCTCGACGGCATCCGGCACGGCCGTGGAGCGTCAGGTTCCGCGCGGTTCCCGGATCCAGTCCGAGATCTCCCGGGCGATTCCCGCACCGGACCGGGCCCACCGCACGTGGTCGATGCGTTCGCCGTTCTGGGGGCGGTAGTGCACGCGCCGCACATCGGCCCGGGGAAGCTTGGCGCACAGCCGGTCCACCGCCGCGCGCGGGGCGAGTCCGTCACCCGCGAGGGACACGGCCAGCACCGGCAGAGTCACGGACGCGAACGCGGCCTCGTAGTCGAGGTCGGCACCCGCGGGTTCGAACCGTCCCGTACGGCAGATCCGCGCCCAGTCCCGCATCAGCCGGGCTGGCTGACGGCCGCCGAATCCCAGCCGGTGCCCCGGCCAGTACCCCCACAGCGAGGCGACCAGCGCGACGAACTGCGTGCCGGCCAGCACCCGCAGCCGGGCGGCTCCGCTGAAGCCGCGCTGGTCGACCGAGCCCGCGGCCACCAGCAGCAGGCCGTCCACGCCCTTCGGCTCACGGGCCGCGTACAGCACGCCGACCTGGCCGCCGATGCTGTGCCCGAGCAGGAACAGCGGGATCTCCGCGCCGAACCGCTCCCGGGCGGCGGCGACGAGCGCGGGCCAGTCCCGGCCGGCCAGCTCGTGGTACCCGTGGCGGCTGCCGCGCCCCGCCCTCGGCGTGCTGTGCCCCTGGCCGCGCAGGTCGGCCGCGACGACGGCGATGCCCTGGGCGGCGAGTTCGGCGCAGAACGGCGCGTAGTAGGAGGCGGTCACGCCGAGCGCTGGCCAGAGCAGCACCACCGCCCTCGGCGCCTCCTCCGGAAGCGTGACCAGCGCCGCGACATGGGCCTCGCCGGGCCGCGCCGGATCGCCACCGCCCGGCAGGGCGATCCGCCAGACGTCCTCGTCGGCCATCAGCGGGTCCCGTCGAGCAGCATGTACGCGAGCCGGGTGTCCTGCGTCTGCCGCGACCACCGCTCGGCGGCTTCCATACGCTCCTCGATCCCCGTGTCCACGAGCCGGCGTCCCGGCCAGATCTCGTAGTCTCCCAGCAGGTCCCCGTGCGCTGCCAGTCCCTCCTGGAACAGGGTCTCCCGGCGGAACAGCACCTCCAGCATCGGGAGCTTCTCCCACAACCGCCGCCCCTCCTGGATGAGTTCGAGCAACCGCCCGCGTTCTCCGGGGTGTTCGGTCAGGTGGGTGCGGATGATCGACGAGCCGACCGCGAGATGACGGATCTCGTCCATGTTCGCCCCGCGCTCGACCAGCGCCGCCGACGGGTCGAACACCTTCCACTTGCGCTCGCTGAGCTCCGCCGCCGGCGCCAGCACGCCCTCGACGAGGACGGTGAGGACGAGGACACCACCGTAGAAGTCGCCCTGGTCCCGCAGGACTTGCAGGCCGAACTCCTCCAGCGGGTCGAGGACGGCGGCACCCGAGGCGGCCGCGGTGCGCGCGACGGCGGACGCCACCTCGTCCGCCGGCACCCCGGCCGCCACCAGGTGCTCACGAAACACGCGGGCGTGGCGGGCCTCGTCGACGAGCTGGGTGGCGAAGAACTCCAGGCAGTCGGTGTCCGGGGCGTGGTGCACCAGGAAGGACAGCGCCCGCGTGGCCTTCTCCTCGGCGAGCGTGCGGAAGGTGAACTCCTCGACCAGCGCGTCGTGCAGTGGGCCCGGACGGCGTACGGCCTCGGTGGGGGCCTGTGCCGTCACCGTGCCGTCCGCGAGCCGGCGCAGCATGGTGCCCGCCACGTGCTCCAGCCAGTAGGGCAAGTCGCAGTCCCGCGCGGTCAGTTCGAGGTCGCGTGCGCCCTCCAGTACGCCCGGGGCCTTGTCCCAGTCGGCTTCGAGGGGAAGTGCTGTCATGGTGTGGTCCTTACGTCGGTGAGGGTGCGTCGGGAAGAGGTGCGGGGCGTCGGGGAGCGGTCAGAGCGCGCCGGTGGCCCGCAGCAGGCGCCATACGGCACCGGGGCGGACCCCGTCCTGGAAGGCCACGTACTCGGGTTCGACCACGTGGGGGTCCCACTTGAGCTTGAAGCCCTCCTGGGTGCGCGCGGGGTAGACCGCGCTCCCGTGCCGGTCCACCAGTCGCAACGCCCTTGTCATTGACCGCGAGGCGCAGGACGGCTCGTGCTCGTCGGCGAGTCCGGCGAACGGGGTCAGCCCCAGGTGCAGCCAGCCCGCGCCCTCGTCGGTGAAGCGGGTCAGGGCGGTGAGGTTGACCAACTCGATGGTGCCGACGGGGGCTTGGGGGTCGCGTCGGGTGAGGTCGTACAGCCAGCCCGGGCGGCTGCCCCACGCGGGCGAGTAGGTGATGTAGGCGACGATCCGGCCCCGGTGCCGGGCCAGGAAGGTGCGGCGCAACGGCCGCCCGGGGCCGCCACGTTCGCCGACCAGGAACGCCAACTGCCGTACGTGGCGGCCTTTGGCACGCAGCCATTCGTGGTCGATACGGTCCAGGGCTTCCTGGTCGACCGGGTCGTCGGGTCCCGCCTCCGTCACCGTCACCTCCTCGCGGCGGGCGCGGGAGACGTTCTGCCGGATCTTGGCCAGCGCCTTTCCGCGGAGCGTGAAGCGGCTCAGGTCGATGCCGTAGGTGCTGCCGATCTGGTTGACCGTGAAGCCGCGTTCGGCGTACAGGTCCACGTCCTGCGCGCGGACCTGGACGGCTGTCAGCAGGCCGCGTCCGCGCAGGGACGCCAGGTACTCGTCGAGCAATGGGCCGCGTGCGGACGGGGGTGCCAATGGGCCGGCGAACTGGATGTGGTGGCGGCGGCCGGGCAGGTGCGCGACCAGGCCGGGCATCTGGCGCCCGTGGTGGTGGCGGGTGTGTGCGTTGACGGCGAGGAATGCGCTGGGGTGATCGGCGTATGCGCGCAGGACGTCGATCGCATCGCGTGTGTCCGGCGGGCCCGGCGGGCTCGGTGGACTTGGCAGGCTCGGCGGACTCGGGCGGCTCGGCGGGCTCATCGTGTCCCGCCCGCGACGGCCCGGTCGGCTGCCGTGTCCTTCGCATCCTCCGCTGTCTGCTCGGCCTGCTCGCTCGCCGGCAGCGGCGCGGAGAAGGCCAGGCTCTGCTCGAAGCGGACGAAAGCGGGATGGGGCTTCGGCTCGAACGGCACCGCGAACGGTTTTAGGAAGTTCCCCAACAGGCCCCGGTCGCCGCACAGATGGATCGGGACCGCGAGCAGCGCCCACTCGGGGCCGATCAGCCAGGCCCACAGGGCGACCACCGCGCCGGCGGTCAGCCAGCTGTGCATCGTGTTGTAGAGGACGTAGTAGACGCGCGGCAGGTGGCCGGTCGCAGACTTGCGGTGGGCCAGCGCTCCGGGCACGTATCCGATCACGTCGATGTAGGCGAACAGGGCGACGGCCACCGGCCAGCGCACCTCGTCCCAGTGTGCGAGGAACAGGCCTGCGGACAGCGCGAGGCCGACGCAGTACTCGGCCCGCAGCAGGCGGTAAGTGACCCTGCTCTCGAAGCGGTTGACGGCGTCCATCAGGCCGCCACCCGGTCCGCGTCGACCGGTTCGCCGTCCAGCAGCGCGCGCAGGATGTCCTCGATGGTCTCGCGCAGCACCCGCTCGGCGACCGGGTCGATGATCCCGGCCAGGCTCGGCAGACCGAAGTCGAACGCGGCCGTGAAGCGCACCCGGGCCCCGTCCCGCGCGGTCGGGGTCACTTCCCAGCGACCCTCGAAGGACTCGAAGTCCCCCTCGGTCAGCCGGAATTCGATGCGCAGGGCCACGTCGTCGAAGACGTCCTCCTCGCTCCAGGCGAGGACGCCGTTGCGGAAGTCGACCTCCCAGTCGCTGAGTACCGCCGAGGCGGTCTCGGACGGCCGTACCGTCACGCTGCGCACGACGTCGACCAGGTCGGGATAGCGGGCGAAGTCTCGGATCCGGTCGTATGCCTGACGGGGGGTCAATCCGTCTCCGCTGTAGTCGAGTTCAACCGAACGCATGTCAGTTCCTTTCGGTACCGGGCCCCGGACAGGGGTAGGGAAAGCGCCGGGCGAGCGCCTCGGCGGCGCCCTCCAGGGCCTCGGTCAGTCGGTCCGTCCCGGTCTCGTCGAGCACCGCGGGCGGGGTCAGCCGGACGACCGACTGCGCGTTGAGCGAGTGGTTGGCGATCACGTCACGGTCGAGGAGTTCGAGCAGGAACTCGCCTGCCAGGCCCGGGTCGTGGAACTCCACGCCGATGAGCAGTCCGAGCCCGCGCACCTCGGAGACGAGGTGGGGGCAGTGCCGGGCCACCGTGTCCCGCAGCGAGTTGAGCAGTAGCCCGCCCAACAGGGCTGCCCGGTCGACGAGTTGCTCGTCCTCGACTACCTCGACCGCGGCTTCGGCGGCAGCCATCGCGATCGGCGCCGCCGAGAAGGTCGAGGTGTGCAGGAACGGGTCGCGGTCGAAGGGCGCGAACGCCCGCGCGGTGGCGATCGCCGCCGCGACCGGGACGACCCCGCCGCTGAGCGCCTTGCCGACCAACAGGACGTCGGGCACGACCGCCTCCCGGTCGGCGCCCCACCAGTGGCCGAGCCGACCGAGGCCGGTCATCACCTCGTCGAGCACGAAGAAGGCGCCCGTTTCGGCGCAGGCCGCTGCCACGTCCTTGAGGTAGCCGGGTGGCGGGACCAGGACGCCGGCCTCGCTCTGCACCGGCTCCACGATCACCACGGCGTCGGAGCCGTCCGCGCCGAGGGCCTCGCGCAGCGCGCCCGCGTCTCCGTAGGGCACGTGCACCGTCTCCAGCAACGGCAGGAACGGATCGCGGTAGAGGGGCTTGCCGGTCGCCGAGAGGGCACCGAGCGTCTTGCCGTGGAAGCCGCCGGTGGTGGACACGATCCGCCGGTGACCGTGCGCACGGGCCAGCTTCAGCGCCGTCTCGACCGCCTCCGCACCGGAGTTGGTGAAGTGCACCCGCTCAAGACCGGCCGGCGCCACCCGGGTCAGCGCGGCCGCCGCGTCGGCGGCCTTCGGTTCGAGGAGCATCCGGGTGGCCAACGGGTGCGTACGCAGTTGCCGTTCGACGGCGGCGACGATCCGTGGATGGCAGGCGCCGGCCAGGAACACGCCGTAGCCACCGCAGTTGAGGAACTCCCGTCCGTCCGCGGTCCGTACTGTGCTGCCGTAGGAAGCGACTTCGACGTGTCCGCCGAACAGTTCGCCGAGCTTGCCCCTCCCCCGGCTCAGGTGCTGCTTGTACCGGCGGGCCACGTCCTGGCCCGGGGACGTCCCCGCGTCCGCCGTCGTGCTGTGGATCTGTCGCATGGCCGTCTCCCTTCCGTCGTCCGTGTGGTCACGCGAGCCGCAGCGGGGCGCCGGCGTGGTGGTCCAGCAGGGCCTGGGCGCTTGCCCCGCGCGAGGGCGGGTGGAAGGCCAACGCGCGGCTGACGGCGAGCAGATGGCCGATGTCGCAGCTGGTCGCGAAGGCCAGGCCACCCAGGAGTTCGGCGGCGCGGTCGGCCGCCGAGACCAGCAGTTCCTGGACCGCGTAACGGGCCGTCAGGACCATCGCCAACTCGTCGTTGCCCACCGGCCCCGCGTCCACCACCCGTGCCGTGTTCTCCGCCAGCGCGATCGCGGCCTCCACCTGCGTCAGCACGGCGGCCCGGTCGGTCGCGGAGCCCTTGCCCGCGTCCAGGGCGCTCTCGGCGAGCCGGGCGACCGCACCCGTGTAGACGCTGGTCACCAGCAGCTCGAACCACACGAAGCCGATCGTCTGCAACGTGTCGAGTCCGGTGCCCAGTTCGACCTGCGGGCGCAGCATGAGCTCCGTCGGCACGTGCACGTCCGTCAGCACGACCTCGTCGCTTTCGGCGCCGGCGAGGAAGGGCGCGCCCCAGAAGGGCCGCCGGGTGATGCCGGGCGAGGCGGTGGGGACCAGGGCGACGCCCAGTTCCGTTTCGCCGTCCGCTCCGGTCAGGGCGACGCTCGCGGTGATCAGGTCCATGGACTGCGAGAGGCTGCACGGCTTCTTGCTGCCGCTGACCAGCCAACCGCCGTCCACAGGACGGGCCTTGACCGCTGAGTCGAGGATCCCGGCACCGGGGCGGCCCTCCGCGAACGCCGACGCCACCAGCAGCCGGTCGCGGGCGATGCCTTCGATCAGCATCCACTCCAGGCCGGAGGCGTCGGCGGAGGCCACCAGGGCGACCAGGCTTGCGACCGAGAAGTTGTGCATCGCCGTCGCCACCCCGAGGGAGGGGGACAGCGCGCCCAGCGCCCGGGAGACGCGGGTCGCCCGCAGCGCTCCCGCGCCCGCGCCGCCGTACTCGGCAGGCACCAGCAGCCCAGGGCCGCCGCTCTTGCGGAACGCGTCAAGTCCCGGACCGCCGGGCGACTCCAGTACTTGGAGCGGTACGTCGGTGAGGGCCGGCGCGAGTCCGGGCAGCAGCGTGTCGAGTGCCTCGCGGGCCGTGTCCATGCCGCGCATCAGAGGGGTACCTCCTTGTCGCCGCCGAGGCGGGCGTCTTCGCTGGAGCGGGCGGCCTCGCTGGGGCGGGTGTCATCGCTGGGGCGGGTCTCGTCGCCGTGACGGCCGTCGTCGCTGAGGCGGCCGTCCGCGCTGGAGCGACTCTCGTCGCCGGTCTGGGCGAACACCGCGTCCGAGGGCCGCACCCCGCGGGCCACGCTCACGCCCTGGAGGTGCGAGGTGCGCAGCAGGGGGTAGTTGGCCTCGCCGCCGGGGCCGCCGGTCAGGCCCGTGCCGCCGTGGGTCGGCAGGACGGGCAGGAAGCCGATGTGCGAGTCGTTGACCTTGAGCAGGCCGCCGTTGCGCACCCGGCGCAGGAACAGCTCCGCGGTCTCCTCGTCGCCGGTCCAGAGCGAGTTGCGCAGCCCGTACTCGTTGCTGTTGACGAACTCCGTTACCAGCGTGAGGAGTTCGTCGTCGGGCAGCTCCTCCGGCACCACGACCGGCAGCAGCGGGAAGAACGTCTCGTGGCGTACGGCGTCCAGCTCCCGGGCGCCCTTAAGGCCGTCCACCCGGATCACCGTGGGTTCCAGGAACAGGCCGCGGACGTCGTCGGGACGGCCGTCCACGTCCAACCGGCGGCCGCCGCACACGAGTTCGGCGCCCGCCTCGACGGCCTGGCGCAGCACGTCGTTGAACCGGTCCGTGCGCAGTACGGGCGACAGGAGTGCGTCCGGCGCCTCGGGCGGTCCTGGCCGGATGGCCGCGGCGCGCGCGGCCAGCTTCGCCAGCAACTCGTCGGCGACGCGCGGGTGTACGACCGCGCAGTTGGGGACCATGCAGATCTGCCCGGAGCCGTAGAAGGCCTCGGCCAGTGCCTCCGCCGCGAGGTCGAGGTCGGCGTCGTGCCACACCACGCAGATGTCGTTGCCGGCCAGTTCGAGGACCGGCTTCTTGCCGCGGGCCGTGCACTCGGCGCCGAAGGCGATGCCCTGTTCGCTGCCGCCGAAGTACATGATGTCGTCGACCAGCGGGCTGGCCAGCCACTGTTCGACCGTGGCACCGGCGTCCGAGCACAGCACCGACAGCGCGGCGGCCGGGGCACCGGCCCGCTCCAGGGCCGGCACCACCAGCTCGCGCAGCGCGTACATCACGCCGAGCGGTGCGCTGCGCGGCGCCCGGACGACCAGGGCGTTGCCTGCCGCGAGGGCCCAGATGCCGAGCAGCGCGTTGGACACGGTCGCGTTCTGCGGCGGGTTGAGGCAGACCACGCCGTCGGCGACCCGGCGCACCCTCAACTCCCGTGCGCCGTCCCGCACTCGGTACTCCAGCTGGCCTGCGAGGAAGTCGCGGGTGGCGGCGCCGGTGGCCGCGAGCATGCCCGCGATCTGCCAGCGGGCCAGGGACCGCGGATGCCCCTCGGCGATCATCAGGTCGACCAGCGCGTCCTGCTTCTCCCGTACGAGGTGGTGGAACTCCTCGACGACGCGCATCCGGGTGGCGGGCGCGGCCCCCGCCCAGGTGTCGACGGCGCGGGCCGCGGCCTGCAGAGCGGCCTCCATGTCGTCGCGGTCGGCGACCGCGCAGCGCCCGATGACGTCGGTGCCGACCTCGTCGGGGCTCAACCGGCCGCGTTCCAGGCCGCGTTTGACGCGGACGGCGCCGAAGAAGTCGCTCAGCATGGCCGAGCTGCGCAGCGTGTACACCCAGCGCCGGCCGGGCTGTTCGACGCCGCCGATGTAGGACCCGAGACTCAGCACGTCGTCAGTCCTTTCCGAGGCGGGAGACCGCGTGGTCGAACGCGGCGGCGAGGGCGGTGATCCGCTCGCCGTCGTCGAACATGGAGAAGTGGTGTCCGGGAACCTTGCGGACCCGCAGCCGCCCGGTGATGTGGTCCTGCCACAGCGACTTGTCGCGTTCGTTGATGTGCAGCGCGTCGAGCAGTTCCTCGGGCTCGGACTCCTCGGCGCGCAGCAGCAGGATGTCGCCGTCGAAGGGGCGGTCCGGGTAGTACGACTTGAGCCAGTCGTGGTTGGCCTGCCACACCGCGAGGAAGCCCTCCTCGCGCAGGACGCCGACGTCGACGCCCGCCAGCAGCGTCGACTGCCGTGCCAGCACCTCGAAGGCGCCCTCGAAGGCCTCGCTGTCCAGCCGTCCGCCGACATAGCTCTCGGGGACGTGCGAGTCCAGCATGATCAGCGGTTCCACCTGCTCGCCCGCCGCTTGGAGTTGGAGTGCCATCTCGAAGGCCACGTTGCCGCCGAAGGAGTAGCCGCCCAGCCGGTAGGGGCCGGCCGGCTGCACGGCGCGGATGCGGTCGAGGTAGAGCGCGGCGAGCTCGCGCAGGGTGCCGGGCAGGGTGTCGGCGGTGGACGGGAACGACAGGGCCGCGAGCGGCAGCGTCGAGCCGGAGTACTCGGCGAGCTTGAAGTACAGCAGGTTGGTGCCGCCGGCGGGGTGGACCATGAACAGTGGCCGTCCCTCGCCCTCGCGCACGGTGACCAGGCCGCTGGGGCGGCTGCCGTGGGTGAGCCGGGCCCGCAGGGCGTCGGCCATCCGGGCCGGGGTGCGCAGCAGACCGAAGTCGTCGAGGTCGAGCACCACGCCGAAGGCGTCTCGGAAGTCGCTGACGATCTCCACGGCGGCCATCGAGTCGCCGCCCAGGTCACGGAAGTCGTCGTCCGGGCCGATGCCTTCGACGCCGAGATGCTGCTCCAGTACGGCGACGACCCGGTCCAGCACCTGCTCGTCGTCGCGTGCGGCGGTCCCCGCGGGGGGTTCGGGGACCGCCGCACGAGCGCCGCGCGCCGGCTCGGTGGCCGGTCGCTCCGGTACGGGCCGGTCGATGTCCGGCTCGATCCAGTGGCGCTCCTCCCGCAGGGGGTGACCCGGCAGGGAGATCTTGTGGGCGGGTGCGAACGGCCATACGGATTGCGGCAGTTCGCCATTGGGTGCGCCCGCGATCAGGGCGTCGAGTCCCGCCGTCACCTCGGCGAGGTCGGTCGCGGTGAAGGTGTGGCTGACGGGGAACCGGGAGCGGCCCGTGAACAGCGTGTAGGCGAGGTCGACGACATCGGTCCGGGGCGCGGCGGCCAGGCGGGCGCGCAGTTCGCGCGCCAACTCCCGTAGCGCTTCCGGGTCCTTGGCCGTCAGCACGATCGGCACCGGGACCTTGGCAACGGGACGTTCCTGCGGCTGCGGGGCGCGGGCCAGGACGCAGTGGGCGTTGGTGCCGCCAATGCCGAAGGAGCTGACCGCGGTGGCGCGCAGGGGTTCCTCGGTGAAGCGGACGGCCTCGCGCGGCACGTCGTAGGGCGTCCGGTCCAGTTGCAGGAACGGGTTCGGCTCGCCGATGTTGATCTGCGGCGGCACCGTCTGGTGGTGCAGGGCGAGGGCCGCCTTGATCAGCCCGGTGACACCGGCCGCCGCGTCCAGGTGGCCGAGGTTGGCCTTGACGCTGCCGATCAGGCAGCCGACCGCCACACCGCCCGCGTCCCGGTGGGCTGCGGCGAGCGAGCTCAGCTCCAGCGGGTCGCCCACGGCGGTGCCGGTGCCGTGCGTCTCGACGTACCCGATGTCCCGTGAGGGGATGCCGGAGGCGGCCAGCGCCTGTCGGATGACCTCCCGCTGTCCCGTCGTACCGGGTGCGGTGAAGCCGATCTTCGCGGCGCCGTCGTTGTTGATCGCGGTGCCGCGGATCACGGCGTACACGCGGTCACCGTCGCGTTCGGCGTCCGCCAGGCGTTTGAGTACGACGACCCCGCAGCCATTGCCCTTGACGGTCCCGGAGGACTCGGCGTCGAAGACCCGGCAGTGTCCGTCGCGGGAGAGGATGCCGCCTTCCTGGTAGGCGTAACCGGCGGTCTGCGGCAGCGTGATGCTGACCCCGCCGGCCAGCGCGGCGTCGATGTCGCCCAAGTCCAAGGCCCGGCAGGCGAGGTGAATGGCCGTCAGGGAGCTGGAGCAGGCGGTCTGCACGGTCATGGCCGGGCCGCGCAGGCCGAGCTTGTAGGCGGCGCGGGTGGCGAGGAAGTCCTTGTCGTTGCCGAGCAGGACGGGGTACGTGAGCGCCGAGTCGGCGTACTCGGCGGAGCGCAGCACGTGGAAGAGGAGATACGTGCTGAGGCTGCTCGCCGCGTACACACCGACGTTGTCCTCGACGTCCGGGGCTATCCCCGCGTCCTCCAACGCCCGCCAGGCGCAGGTGAGGAAGACGCGGTGCTGCGGGTCCATCAGCCGCGCGTCGCGCCGGGTGACGCCGAAGAACTCGGCGTCGAAGAGGTCGGCGTCGGCCAGATCGGCGCCGAAGGGGACGTACGTCGGTGAGCCGGCGACAGCGGCGGGTACGCCGGCCTCGGTCAACTCCCGTGGGGTGAACCGCCGCACGGCCTCCGCTCCGTGCACCAGCTCCTCCCACAGTCCGGCCACGGAGTCGGCGCCGGGAAAGCGCCCGGCCATGCCGACGACGGCTATCGGTCCGGTATGCGGTGCGGTGCGCTCAGTCATGCGTGTTCCCCCGTATGGAATCGATGTGCGCGGCGAGCTTGCGTGTGGTGGTGTGGGTGAAGAGTTCGATCATTTCCAGCTCGTCGACGGCGAGTTGGCTGCTCAGCAAGCGGTGCACCTCGACGACGTGCATCGAGGAGCCGCCCACGTCGAAGAAGTTGTCGTCGGGCCCGAACTCCGCGCCGGGCAGCACCTGTTGCCACACGTCCCGCACGGCGTCGACCGTGGACGCCGGGGCGGCCGACAACTCGGTCGGGCTCTGGTCGGCCCGCGCGGGCCAGGGCAGCGCGGCCTCGTCCACCTTGCCGTTGACGGTCAGCGGCAGCCCGGCCACGCGCACGAGCGCGGACGGGACCATGTACGACGGCAGCAGGGAGCGCAGCGACTCGCGTACGGCGGCGTCCGACGGCACGTCCCGGCCGGACACGAACGCCACGAGGGCCGGATGTCCGGCGTCCCGCTCATCGAGGCGGACGGCACACTCACGCACACCCTTGAGCGACAGCAGCGCCGACTCGATCTCCCCCAACTCGATGCGGAAACCCCGTAGTTGGACCTGCTTGTCCATGCGGCCCAGGTGCACCAGGGTGCCGTCGGGACGGACGAGTCCGAGGTCACCGGAGCGGTAGACGCGCTCACCGGCCCGGACGGGGAACCTCTCGTCGGTCAGTTCCGGCTGCTCGCGGTAGCCGCGGGTGACGCCCGCGCCCGAGACGACCAGCTCTCCCGGAACACCGGGCGGGCAGGGATGACCGTCGACGTCGACGACGCGCACGCCGAGGTCGGGCAGCGGGCGGCCGATGGCCGACACGGTCTCGTAGCGGGCGTCCTCGGCGGTGACCGGGTGATGGGTGACATGGACGGTGGTCTCGGTGATGCCGTACATGTTCACCAGCCGGGTCCGCGAGCCCATCAGCTCGAACCAGGGGCGCAGCGCCGCGTATCGCAGGGCCTCGCCGCCGAACACGACGTAGCGCAGGGCGAGTTCGTCCCGGTCCTGCGGCCGGAGCACCTTGAGCAGCTGGCCGAACGCCGACGGCGTCTGGTTGAGCACGGTGACCCGCTCGCCGAGCAGGAACTCCCGGAACTGGTCGGGGGACTTGGCGGTGGTCTCCGGCACGATCGCGAGCCGGCCGCCGTACAGCAGCGCGCCGAAGATCTCCCACACGGAGAAGTCGAAGGCGTACGAGTGGAACAGGCTCCAGACGTCGCGCGGGCCGAAGCCGAACAGTTCCTCGGTGGAGCGCATGAGGCGCATGACGTTGCGGTGGGTGACCTGGACGCCCTTGGGGCGGCCGGTGGAGCCGGAGGTGAAGATGACGTACGCGTCCGCGTCCGGGTCGTGCAGGACCGGGAGCGCGCTCGTCTCCCCCGGTGCCAGCAGGTCGGCGGCCGGCAGCCGGACCGTTTCGGCGTCGGGCCAGCGGGGCTCGTCCTCGACGACGGGCAGGCCCTCGGGGAAGCTGCGCAGGATCTGGCCGATCCGGGCCGCGGGCGAGGACGGGTCGAGCGGCACGTACGCCTTGCCTGCCTTGAGGACACCGAGGATCACGGCCACCAGGCCGGGGCCGCGGCGCAGGGCGACGCCCACGTGTTTGCCGGGTACCCGCTCGGCGAGCCGGGCCGCGACGGCGTCGGCCCTGCGGTCCAGTTCGGCGTAAGTCAGGCTGTCCGGGCCGAGGTTGACGGCGACCCGGTTGGGGTGACGGCGTGCGATCTGCTCGAACCACACGGACAGGGACGCCTCCACCGGGAACGGCGGCCGGGCCGCGCCCGGGTTGACCAGGTGGTGCAGCCGGGCCTCGGCGTCGATGGACAGCGCCGGGATCGAGGTCACCGGCCGGTGCGGGTCGCGGCCGACGGCGTCGAGGACCGTGCGCATCACGTCCAGCGGGTCGGTCGCCCACTGTTCGTGGGAGCACTCGACGTTGACGGTGAAGGACGTACCGAAGTCCTCGACGTTCATCGACAGCGGGTACTTCACCAGGCCGCGGGGCAGGTCGAGGGAGTCCACCGCGCAGCCGTCCAGGCGGATGTCCAGCGGCTGCTTGTAGTAGGTGAAGGTGGTGTCGGTGCTCAGCGGCCCGCCGGTCACCCCGGGGCACACCTCGCGGGCGGCGGCGGCCAGGTCGAAGTCCTGGTGGCGCAGCATGCCGGTGCTATGGGACTGCACCGCTCGGCACAGGTCCGCGAAGGTCTCGTATTCGCTCAGGTCGACGGCCAGGGGCAGGGTGTTGACGAAGTAGCCGAACGCCTTGCGCTGGCGCAGGCCCCGGCGGTTGGCCAGCGGAAGGCCCGTCACCGACTGCCGGTTGCCCGTGCAGCGGCTGTAGGCGACGAGATACGCGGCGAGGAAGAAGGAGAACGGCGTGCAGCCCAACTCCTTCGCCAGCAGCCGGAGTTGATCGCTGGTCTCCGCGTCGAGCTCCAGTCGCCGCTCCTCACCGAGCAGTCCGCCGTCGGGGGCCCGCCGGCCCAGCAGCCGGTCGTCGGTCAGGGAGGTGAGGTGGCCGAGCTGTGCGGCGAAGTGCTCGATCGCCGCCGGGCGCGGGGCAGTTGCCGTGACCAGCTCGGAGGGGTCGTCGGCGGCCGACGCGGGCAGCGGCGCGTCCGGGTCGGCGTAGAGCCGCTCCAGTTCCTCCACGAAGTTGAAGTACGCGTAGCCGTCGAGAACGATGTGCGAGAACAGCATCGCCGCGTAGACCGCGTGGTCGTCCTCGTAGAGCGTGAAGTGGTACTGCTCCGGCGCGTCCGGCGGCAGCGGGGTGTCCGCGAGGTGGGCGAGCCGGCGCGCGACCTCCTCGCGGGCGTCGCCCGCCAGTCGCACCAGCGGGATGTCCGTCGGCGACGGGTAGCGGGGCGGCCGGTCCAGCGCGAGGACCCGGCCCTCGCGTTGGACGAAGACGGTGTTGAGGGCGCGGATGCCGCCGCTGAGGCGGGCGAGCGCCGTGCGCAGCCGGTCGATGTCGACGTCGCCGGTGATGCGGTAGGCGCCGGCCAGGTTGAAGGCGGCGTTGTTGGTGAAGAGCTGGGTGTGGGTGTGGAGCTTCAGCTGCGCCGGGGTGGCCGGGCGGGCCGACTGGCTCTCAGTCATGCGGGGTATTCCTCTTCAGGCTGTCGAGGCTCAGCTGCGGGTGCCGGTGCGGAGGGGCGACGAACGGATTCCGGGTGCGGTGGTGGCCGCTCGCGGGACAGGACGGCTCACGCCGCGGCCGGTACGGCGAGGACGCGGTCGCGGACGGCGGCGAACCCGGCGAGGGCGCGGCCGAGGTGCTCCTCGGTCTGCACCGCCGTGTAGCTGGTGCGCAGCCGGGGCGAAGCGGCGGGCGGCAGCACGGCGTTGACGTACACCCCTTCTTCGATGAGCAGGTTCCAGGCGTTGAGGGTGTTCAACTCGTCGCCCGTCTCGACCGGTACGACGGGGGTGGTGCCGGCGCCCACCTCGTAGCCGAGCGCGCTGAGTTCGCGGCGCATGTAGGCGGCGTTGTCGGCGACCGTGGTGCAGCGCCAGGGCTCCTCGCGCAGGATGCGCAACGACTGCAGCGCGGCTGCCGTGTTGGCGGGGCTGGCGCTGGCCGAGAACATCAGGGCGCGGGCGTGGTGGCGCAGGTAGTCGATGACGTCCGCGTCGCCGAGCACCGCTCCGCCGATGGAACCGAACGCCTTGGAGAAGGTGAGCGTGATGAGCGGCACTTCGTCGGTGAGCCCGAAGTGCGCGCTGGTGCCGCGGCCCTTGTCGAGGACGCCGCCGCCGTGTGCGTCGTCGACCAGCAGGGTCGCCCCGAACTCCCGGCAGACCTCGACCAGTCGGGGCAGCGGGCAGAGGTCGCCCTCCATGCTGTAGACGCCGTCGACGACGACCATGACGCCGCCGCGGCGGGGCAGCCGGGCCAGTTTGTCGGCGAGGTCGTCGACGTCGTTGTGCGCGAACCAGCCGATCTTCGCGCGGCTCAGCCGGGCGCCGTCGATGAGGGACGCGTGTGCCTCCTTGTCGACGAGTATCAGGTCGCCGGGGCCGCACAGGCCGGATATCGCGCCGAGGTTCGCCTGGTAGCCGGTGGTCAGGACGAGGGCGGCCTCCTTGCCGAAGAACTCGGCCAGCTCGCGCTCCAGTTCGTCGTGCAGGTCGAGGTTGCCGTTGAGGAAACGGGATCCGGTGCAGCCGGCGCCGTAGCGGGCGGAGGCCTCGGCGGCCGCGGCGACCACCCGGGGGTCGGTGCTCAGCCCCAGGTAGTCGTTGGAGCCGCACATGACGACCTCGCGGCCGTCGGCCATGCGGGCGGTGCCGGCGTCGCGGCCGTCGAAGTTGAGGAAGTACGGGTACAGGCCCGCGTTCCTGGCGTCCCGTGCCCTGGTGTAGGACGCGCACCGCTCAAGCAGAAGACTCACTGGATTGCCCTTTCTGAGAACCGTAAGAAGGCATGGCTGAACTCGGACGCGGAATTCTTGTTGCCATCTCGCGCACGACCATGTCGAGAATGCTGGAAAGCGAGGTCGGTTCCGGGCACGGCACCGTTGCCGGCCACTCGGAATGGCGCGAGATAAGTGAGGTGGGACGTTCCGCGTGGATGTCGCGGAACTCCTTCATCGACCGGCTCTGTCCCAGCTGTTCCAGAGCAGCTGAATGACCGAGGCAATGTCGCAGACAACAGTCCCGACAGCGCTCGCGATCTTGTTCACGTGTCCCCCTGGCATGGCCATAGGGCATGGCGCAGCGGTCGACTTCGTCGACGCCCGCAGCGACATCCCCCGTGAATGTGCTGGTGGGTCGGTATGCGAGTACCTCCGGCGATGACCCTCCGGAAGCACTCAGAACGATCCGACTCGTTCCAAGCTAGAGTCACCGTCGTGACTGCGTCAAGTGACATTCGGTTTAACAGTTTCGCGATCAACTAAACCGGAAAAGGGAGTCCTTGACTCCGCTTATGGTTTCGAACGGTCGTTGGACAAGCCGTCGCGAAGACGGTTATTGTCCGGACGCTCCACGCCCGCACAATGCGACCGAATCCGAATCGGGGGAAAATCTGTGGGACGCCAGTGGGAGATTCAGGAAAGCGCCCTGGTGAATTCCGGGAGAGAAGATCTTTACGCCGCGATCTCCCGGGTCCGGAACATCGGGAGCTGGAGCCCGGAGTGCTTCGCGGTGTGGCACCGCGGACCGGTCGCGGGCCCGGGGGCGAGGTTCGTCGGCTTCAACCGCAGAGGCCTGTTCGTCTGGTTCACCACCTGCCGGGTCGTGGTCGCCGACGCACCGGCCGAGTTCGCGTTCAAGGTCACCACGTTCGGGCTGCCCGTCGCGCTGTGGGGCTACCGGCTGGAGCCGGAGGGAGCCGGTACCCGGGTCACCGAGTACTGGCGCGACCTGCGCACCGGCCCCGGCGCACGGCTCACCGAGCTGCTCGGCCGGGTGTTCACGGGCACCCGCCCGACCGACCGCGCCGAGGTCAACCGCGCCGGCATGCGCAGCACCCTCCAGCGCATCAAGACCGCCGTCGAGGCCTGACCGGCCGCACGAGCCGAGGCCCGACCCGCGAGAAGAAAGGCACTCCGGACATGGAGTCCACGACGGACATACATTCCTTCGCTCCCCTGCAACAGCGCATCCGCGCGGCCGGCCTGCTCCAGCGGTGCACCGGCTACTACGCCGTGAAGTTCACCGTGAACACGGCGCTGCTCGCCGGTTCCTGGGCCGTCTTCGCCCTGCTGGGCGACTCGTGGTGGCAGCTCGCCACGGCCGTGCTGCTCGCCTTCGCCTACGGTCAGACCGGCTTGCTCGGCCACGACGTGGGCCACCAGCAGGTCACCCGCAGCCGCCGGGCCATGGAGGTCCTGGGCCTGCTGCACGGAAACCTGGCCCTGGGCTTCAGCTACGGCTGGTGGATGAGCCACCACACCAAGCACCACAACCATCCCAACCACCTGGACCTCGACCCCGACATCCTGCGCCGGGTGGTCGCCTTCTCCCCGCGCCAGGCCGACGGGGTCTCACGGCTGCGCACGTTTGTGATCGACCGTCAGGCGGCTCTGTTCTTCCCGCTGTTGGGCCTTGAGGCCGTCGGTCTGCGGGTCGGCTCGGCGATCGCGATCAGGCGCGGGGTGCCGCGTCGCCCGCGTCTGGAGCTGGCGCTGCTGGCCGTGCACGCCGTCGTCTACCTCGCCGTGGTGTTCCTCACGCTCTCGCCGCTCACCGCCGTGGCCTTCGTCGCCGTGCACCAGGGCCTGTTCGGGTTCTACCTGGGCTGCGTCTTCGCCCCGAACCACAAGGGCATGCCGGTGCACGACGGCGAGGAGCCCGACTGGCTCAGCCGCCAGGTCCTCACCTCGCGCAACATCCGCAGCTCACGGCTGCACGACTTCCTGTACGGCGGCCTCAACTACCAGATCGAGCACCACCTGTTCCCCGGCATGCCCCGCCCGCACCTGCGTCGCTGCCGGCCACTGGTCATGGCGTACTGCGCCGAACTCGGCCTGCCCTACTACGAGGTGGGCGCCTTCCGCTCGTACCGCGAGGTGCTGGCACATCTCGCCGGCGTCACCCGCGAGGTCGAGCGGCGCCGTCGCCCATCGCCCGCACCCCGTCCAGCAGCACCCGGACCAGCTGGGCGCTGAAGTCCTCGGCGACGGGCTTGCGGCGGACCAGGATGCGGATCCACAGCGCGCCGGTGAGCGCGTCCACCAGGAGCGCCGGGTCGAAGTCGGCTGGCAGTTCCCCGCGTTGCACGGCGCGCGTGAAGAGCGGCTGGTGCCGGCCGAGCCGGTCCTCCAGGAACGACGTCGCCAGCTCGCGCATCGCCGGATGCCGTACCGCCCCCACCAGAGCGGCCTCCACCACGGCCCGCCGGTGCTCGTCGGCGAGGAGATCCCGTACCCGCGCGGCGAGTGCGGTCAGGTCGCCGGTGAGGCTTCCGGTGTCGGGCAGTTCGAAGGCGAGGGTGCCGGAGTGCAGCAGCGCGTCGCGGAGCAGCTCCGACTTGGACGGCCACCAGCGGTAGATGGTCGTCTTGTTGACGCCGGAGCGCTGGGCGACGCCCTCGATGGTCAACAGGTCGTAACCCTGGGCTGCGAGCAGGTCGAGACAGGCGGTGAAGATCTCGTCGCGACGCCGGGGGCCGCTCTGCGTGTGCGCGGTACGGGTGGCGTCCGTGCGCGTCCGTGCCGTCCCTGCCGGCTTCTCCTCCGCCTGCTTCTCCTTCGCCGTCATCTCTGTCCTCGCATCCCGTCTCGTCGCACCGTGACGCCGGCTCGCGGGCGAACCGAACGCAACGTTGTGTTGCGTTGGATCATAGCCACCTTCTAATATTGCAACGCACCGTTGCGTTGCGTTCTCGGGTCCACTGTGAACAGGGGGAATCGCATGAACCCGACCACCCGACTCGTCTGTCTGCCCTACGCGGGCGGCTCGGCCGACGCTTACCGACCCTGGTCGGCCTGGATGCCCGACGGCTGCGAGCTGCTCGCGCCGGACCTGCCCGGACACGGCCGCCGACTGCCCGAGACACCGCTGGAGACCCCGGCCGCCATCGTCGCGGACCTGCTGCCCCGGCTCGGCGACCCGGCGCTCCCGCTCGTCCTGTTCGGGCACAGCATGGGCGCCCTCCTTGCGTACGAGCTGTGCCAAGCCTTGTGTGCCCATGGCACCCCGCCCCGCGCGGTCGTCCTCTCCGCCCTCGGCCCACCCGAAGTCCTGCGCGCGGACCGGGAGTTGGCGGACGACTCGGACGCGCTCCTCGCCCATGTGGCGCGGCTCGGTGCCACCCCGCCCGAGGTCCTCTCCAGCGACGCGATGCGCGCCCTGGTGCTGCGCCCCCTCCAGGCGGACTTCCGTCTGCTCGCGGCGGCTCCTCAGACGCCCGCGAGGACGGTCTCCGTGCCCCTGTACGCGCTCGCCGGCGACCGGGACCCGGTGCATCCGCCGCGCGAAGTCGCCCAGTGGGAACGGCACGCGGCGCACTGGCAGGGCCTGCGCGTCCTGCCCGGCGACCACTTCTTCCCCTGGCAGAGCGACGAAGTGCCTCGGCTCCTCGCCGACCTCGCCCACCCGGCCAAGTGCCTTGCAGCACCCAGCTCTTGAACACCGACGACAAGACCGCCGACACCAACACCGCTGACGACGACAACGCCGACACCACTGACGACAACGCCCAGGAAGCGAAGGAGAGGTGGTACCCGATGCGGGCCACAACCGTGTGGAAACAGCCGCGTGCCTGGATCGTGGTCCTGCTGGGCTCCCTGCTCGCCGCCCTGGCCACCGTCAGCTATCTGGGCCCCGCCGCGGACCCCGAAGGACATCTGCACGACCTGCCTCTGGTCCTCGTCAGCGAGGACGCGGGCGCCACCGGTCCCGCGGGCGCGGTGAACCTCGGCCGCCAGGTGACGCAGAAGGTCAGCGCCGCCGACGCCCGGGACGACCGGGTCGAGTGGACCGTCGTCCCCACCCGTGCCGCGGCCGAGAAGGCCCTGGCGCGCGAGGACGCCTACGCCGCGTTGGTGGTGCCCGGCGACTTCAGCCGCCGGTCCCTCTCCCTGCTCGGCGCCGGGCAGGACGTCCACCGCCCGGTCCTGGAGGTGCTCAGCCACCGGGGCGTCGGCCCCATGGCCGCGTCCATGGCGGACAAGGCGGTACGGCAGGCCGCGGCGACCGTGTCCCAGCAGGTGGGCACCCAACTGAGCACCCAGGCAACGAAGTCCGCTGCGAAGAGCTCCCAGGCGACGAAGCCCACCACGAAGCACGCCGAGGCAGCGAAGCCCGCTACGGACAGCGCCCAGACGGCACAGCCGCCCACCGCACAGACCGCCCCAACCGCCCCCGGCTTCCTCGCCCTGCTCCGCGACCCCGTCGAGGTGAAGGCCACCGTCCAGCAGACCGCGGGCGGCTCCGCCGGATCCACGTCGGGCACGATCCCCCTCTACTTCACCGTGGCCCTGCTCATCTCGGGCCTGCTGCCCGCCACCCTGCTGACGATGCTGGTGGACGCCCGGCTCGGCTACCTGCCGCTGGAGATCGGACCACGCCGGCTGCTGCGCCCCGTCGTCCGCATCTCGCGCTCCGCGACCTTCCTCGCCAAGGCGCTGCTCGGCACCGTGATGGGCTTCGCCGCGGGGGCTGTCGTCGCCGCCGTGGGCTTGTACAGCACCGGCATCGACACCTCGGCGCAAGCCGAGTTGGTCCCCTTCTGCGGCGCGGCCTGTGCCGCGACGGCCCTGGTCACCCTCGCCCTGTTCGCCGTCTTCGGCATGCCGGGCCAGGTCCTGGCCCTGCTCCTGGTCACGCTGGTGGGCATCCCGCTGTCCGGCGGCGCCATCCCCGTGGAGGCGCTGCCCGGTGCCCTGGACACGCTGGGCGGACTGCTCCCGGCCCGTCATGTCGCCGACGGAGTGCGCTCGTTGATGTTCTTCGACGACGACGGCGTCCGGTCCTCCCACGCCTGGGCCGCGCTGGCCGCGTACGCGGCGGGAGCGGTCGTCGTCGGCCTGAGTCTCAGCCACTGGTACGACCGCCGCGGCTACCACCGGGCCAGGGCCCACGAGTTCCAGCCGACCGCCCATCCCGAACCGGCCCTGTCGTGACGCCGCCGCCCGCCCCTCGAAGGTGAAGACCATCCCATGGCCACGTTCCTGACGATCTCGGGCAGCCCCACCCCGGGCTCCGCCACCGATCACGTCCTGACCCATCACGTCACGCCCCGACTCGCCGCCTCGGGCCACCGGACCGAACACCTCGTCCTCAGGGAACTGCCCGCCGCGGCCCTGCTCTTGGGACACCTGCACCACCCCCGTCTGACACAGGCGGCCCAACTCCTCGCCACAGCAGACGGGATCGTCGTGGGGACTCCGGTCTACAAGGCCGCGTACTCGGGACTGCTCAAGACGTTCCTGGACGTCATGCCCCGAACGGGCCTCGCCGGACGGCCCGTTCTGCAACTCGTGGTGGGCCACTCCCCCGCCGACGGCCGGCTGACCCACGAGGCGCTGCACACCGTCCTGACCTCCATGGGGGCGAGCACCCCGACAGAGCGCTGCTTCGTCCCCAGCCGCGCGGCGCGGGCGCTGCGCAATCCGCCGCACGAAGCAACCGCGCACGAAGCAACCGCATACGAAGCAACCGCATACGAAGCAACCGCATACGAACTCGACGCAGCCGTCGACCGGTTGTGCGCCCCGGCCGCGAACCGACCCGAGACGAGGGCGGCATGACTCCCGGGACCGAGACCGGCCGCACCGTCCGCCCCGGTCTGCGGGTCTACGGCGAAGACTCCGCGCCGCCGATCGTGCTCGTGCACGGAGTCCGTGTCTCGGCGGCCATGTGGACGCCCCATGCCCGCCGCCTCGCGCCCGACTTCCGCGTGAGCGCCGTCGATCTGCCGGGGCACGGAGCGCTCAGGGACCGTACGTTCACGCTGGCCGACGCGGCGGCGGAACTGGACGACGCGGTGCGCGAGGCGACGGAGTCGACGGGCCGCAGACCTCTGGTCGTCGGCATGTCCCTCGGCGGGTTCACGACGATGGCCCACGCGGCACGGTTCCCGGACCACGCCGCCGCCCTGGTCCTGTGCGGCGCCACCGCCCAGCCCCGCGGCCTCAAGGGCCTCGCCTACGCGACCGCCGCCCGGGTGACCGACTTCATGGGCCCGGAGCGCGCCGCCGCCCGCGACGAGCGGCTCTTCCGCCGCCACACCACCCCGGAGTGCGCGGACGCCGTCCTCGCCGGAGGCCTGGCCATGCGCGCCTTCGGAGAAGCGGTCGCGGAACTGCGGCGGGTCGACTTCCTCGCCCTCGCCCGTCACCTGAACCGTCCCACCCTCGTCGTCAACGGCCGCTCCGACCTCGTCTTCCGCGCCGACGAGCACGCCTTCGTGAAGGCCCTGCGCCGCGAGGGCGCGCCGGTACGATGCACCCACGTCCGCGGCAGTCACCTCTTCCCCATGCAGGACCCGGACGCGTTCGTGGCCCTGATCTCCACAGCCCACCGATATTTGACGGAGCGTCAATGAACGGCGCGCCCGCGGGAAGCGCGGGGCGGCGGACAGGAGTACGGCGATGAGAGCGACGAGAGCCACCGGCCACGTGATAGTGACCGGCGGATCCAGCGGCATAGGGCTGGCCACCGCCCGACTGCTCGCGGAGCGCGGCGCGAAGGTGTCGCTGATCGCACGGGGCGAGGAGCGACTGGCCGCGGCGGCAAAGGAGTTGGCGGCCGCCGCCCGCACGGCCGACGTGGCAGACCGGACGGCCGTGACACGGGCTGTCGCCGAGTTGGAGGAGGAGCAGGGAGAGCCCTGCGACGTCCTGATCAGCTCGGCCGGACTCGCTCGTCCGGGACGCTTCCTCGAACTCTCCGACGACGTGTTCCGGCAGATGATCGACGTCGACTACTTCGGCACGTTGCACGCCCTGCGGGCCGTGGTCCCCGGGATGGTCGAGCGCGGGCGGGGCAGCGTGGTCGCGGTGTCCTCGGCCGCCGGACTCCTCGGCATCTACGGCTACAGCGCCTACGGGCCCGCCAAGTTCGCGGTCCGCGGCCTGATGGAATCGCTCCGCGCCGAACTCACACCGCACGGCATCCACGTCGGGGTCGTCTTCCCACCGGACGTCGACACCCCCCAACTCACCGAGGAGAACCGCTGGAAGCCCGCGGAGACCCGGGCGGTCGGCGGCACGATCAAGCCGATCCCGGCGGAGCAGGTCGCGCGGGCGATCGTGCAGGGCATCGACCGACGCCGCTTCCTGATCTGCCCGGACCTGGGCACGCGTGCGCTGTCGAGGTTCGGCAGCGTGCTGTCGCCCCTGCTCAACCGGGAGTTCGACCGAAGGGTGCGAGCGGTCAGGAAGGCGGAGCCGAACTCCTAGCCGTGCGCAGCGGGTTGGGCAGCGGCAGATAACGCGCGTCGGCGCCGTCCGCGCCCGTCCAGCGGAGCAACAGGTTGGTCTTTCCGGGCAGTTCGGGAGCCGTGAGCAGGGCGGCGGCCTCGGGCAGGTCGTGCCGGGCGAACTCACGCCGCACGGCGGGCCACGGGTCGAAGCCGGGACGCGGTTCCGCCAGCGCACCGGCGACCTCGATGAGGTTGTTGACGACGAGGCAGTAGACGAGCCGCTCCCAGCCGGCCTCCCGAGACACGTCCGACAGCAGCTTCACGCCCTCCGCGTCCCGGAAGAGCGCCTGCACGGGGATGCCGTCGGCGTCCACCGCGACCAGTGTGTTCTGCAGATGCGCCTCCAGTACGACGCCGTACTCGGCGAAGGCCGTCAGGCACGGCGGGACCACCGCCCGCAGGTACGCCTCCCACCAGGCCTCCGGATCCGACAGGACGGCCATCGGACTGCCCTCGAAGCCCTCCACCAGGCCCGCCGCGAGCAGCGGTGTCGTCCCGGGTGCCAGATGGCCGTGCAGACCGTCACGCGCCAGGACGGCGAGTTCCTCGAAGGCGAAGTCGGCGGTGCGGTAGCCACGGTCGCTCAGCCAGGCCGCGGGCGTGTCCGCCGCGGCGAACGACGAAGTCACCGCAGCACCCTCGCCCATCGCTGCGGACGCCGAAGCCCCCGCAGCGCCCTCGTCCACCGATACGAACGCCGAAGTCACCCCAGCACCCTTGCCCATCGCGGCGAACGCCGAAGCCACCGCCGTGTCCGTGCGGCGCAGTTTCAGCAGGTCGTGGCGCCACAGCCGGCGGATGTCGTTGGTGATGCGCACATCGAGGCTGAACTTCAGGAACAGGTCGCGCTCGGGGGCGTACACCGTGCGGATCGCGGCCGTCGGCCAGGTGTCGAAGTCGGTCGGGCCGAGACGGACCAGCCGGCCGTCCGCGAAGGCCGGGGCGAGGTCGGCGCCGAGCAGGTCGAGCTGCCAGGGGTGGGCGGGCAGCAAGCGGTAGCCGGGCGGGGCCTCGCCGAGGGTGTCGAGCGCCGAGGTGTCACCCTCCTCGACGACCGCGTCCGCGCGCACCCCGAGCAGCGTCAGCGGGAAGTCGGCGTACGCCTCGGGTGCGTACGGCAGCCAGCCGGCCACCGGGCCGCCGCCGCGCGCCTTGGGGGCCGGATGGTAGGGGTGGCCGGTGATCAGGGACTGCTCGGAGCGCCGGTACGGGTCCTCGGGCGCCGTCGCCCCCGCGCGGGCGGTGAGCAGCGCGGCGACCGCGTCCCGGCTGTCGGTCATCTCGGCGGGCAGCTCGTGGTTGGACAGGCCAGTGGTGCGGCGCAGCTCCTCCGCGACGAGTTTGACCAGCTCGGTGTGGCCGACGCGGTGCCAGCGGCCGGCCGCGTACACCTCGGGCTCGGCCGGTCGTCGCTCGCCACGCACGCGTAGGAGACGATTCACGCCGGGCAGGCGGTACTCGTGCCGCCCGCCGCGCTCGGTGAGCGGCTCGGCCACCTCGCGCAACAGGCAGTTCAGGAGCGGTGCGGCGGCGTACGCGTCGGCGCGGGCCGGGACATCGGCGCCGGTCGCGGCGTCGTCACCGGAAGGCGGGGGGATGAGAACCACGCGATCCACTCGATCCATTCGTGCCCAGAGGTCCGTACAGGCGAAGATGATCAGTATGTATGCCGTCACTCCCCGTTCGTGACGCCCTACCCGTACCCGAGGAGCCCTCCCGTGCACCGTCCCCACTCCGCGGAGGCCGTGGTCGCCGACGAGCTGGCCGTCGTACGTCCCGACCTCCTGTCACGGTACGCGGCCGAGCTGCCGGGCGCCCGGGCGGCCGTGCTGACCCGGCTGTGGCGGGCGCTGGCCCATGAACCGCTGCCGTGGATCACCGGCCGCACACCGGGCCCCGACGGGGTCACCCTGCGCCTGAGCGACGGCCGCCGCCTGCACGGCCCGCCCGCCGACCCGTACGCCACCTCCGCGTACGTCACCGTCGTACGACTCGACGACAGCGCCTACGACCATCCGGCACTGCTGATGACCGACCTCGGCGTACCCCACAGCACCGGCTTCGCGGCCGAACTGGCGCACAGCGTCGCCTCGTTGGCCCTGTCACGGGCCGACCAGGGGGAGCCCGCGAAGGGGTGGCCGGCGAGCGACTGGGAGTGGGAGCAGCGGGTGGTCGACGGGCATCCGTACCACCCCAACTGCCGTTCCCGGCCCGGCTTCTCGGTGGCCGAGCAACTCGCCTACGGTCCCGAGCACCGGCCGGTCGTCGAGCTGGGCATGGCGTCCCTGCCGGCGTCCGATTGCCTGGTGACGGGCGTCTGGCCGGCCGACATGCGGGACGGGGAACGCCTGTTGCTGCCGGTGCACCCCTGGCAGGCACACCACGTGCTCAAGCGGACCTGCCAAGAGGGGCCGCGCGCCCACCCGTTGATGTCGCTGCGCACGCTCGCCCTGCCCGGCGGTCCGCACGTCAAGACGGCGCTCAGCGCCCGACTGACCTCCTCGGTGCGGGACATCTCCGTCTACTCGATCGGCATGTCGGCGACCCTGTCGGCGTTCGCAGAGTCGCTCGCCGCGCGCTCGGACGGGCTGCTGCACGTCACCCGCACGCTGGGCGCGGCCACCGCGGACTCGCCCGACCTCGCGGCCGTGCTGCGGGAGTCGCCGCAGACGTACGCGGCCACGGAGCGCGGTGAGCGGATCGTGCCGGTGGCCGCGCTCGCCACCACCGAGCTGCCCAACTCCCCCGCCTGGCTCGCCGAGTTCACCCGTCTCACCCTCACGGTCGGCCTGCGCCTGCTGGAACAGGGCGTGGCCCTTGAGGCACACGGCCAGAACCTCCTGGTCGTCCTGTCGGACTCGGGTGCCCCCCTGCGCCTGGTCTACCGCGACCTCGCCGACATCCGGGTCAGCCCGGTCCGACTGGCCCGGCACGGCATCCCGGACCCGGGTCTCACCGGCCGGGTCGTCACCGACGACGAAACGTCTCTGCGCCGCAAGCTGTTCGGCTCCCTGGTGGCCGGCGCGCTCGCGGCCACCGCGGGTTCGGCACCGGCCCTGCGGACCGCGCTGGAGACCGCCGTACGGGATCTGCCGCACACCCCCGACGTGACCGCGCTGCTCGAAGAGCCGCTGCCCGCGAAGGCGTTGACGTTGATGCGGCTGTCGCCGGGGACGCCCGGGGACCAGTGGATGGAGCTGCCCAACCCCCTTCGCTGACCGCCGTTTTGGAGCACGGCACCTTTGATCAATAAGATCCGCCGATGATCAGAACTCAACGGCTGGCGGCAGGAGTGTGCGCCCTGCTCGCCGCCATGGCGGCCGGGCTCGCGTTCCCGGCCGCGGCAGCCGCCGGCGAACCCACGGGCGAGAGCGTCGCGAAGGTCGATCTCGTCCTCGACGTCAGCGGGTCCATGCGGGCCCGGGACATCGACGGCGGGACCCGGATGGCGGCGGCGAAGCAGGCGTTCAACGAGGTGCTCGACGCGACGCCCGAGGAGGTCCAGCTCGGCATCCGCACCCTCGGCGCCAACTACCCGGGCGACGACCAGAAGACGGGCTGCAAGGACACCGCGCAGCTGTACCCGGTCGGTCCGCTGGACCGCACCGAGGCGAAGACGGCGGTGGCGACCCTGTCGCCGACGGGCTGGACGCCGATCGGTCCCGCCCTCCTCAAGGCGGCCGACGACCTGGGCGAGGACGCGGGCTCCAAGCGGATCGTGCTGATCAGTGACGGCGAGGACACCTGCGCCCCGCTCGACCCGTGCGAGGTGGCCCGCGAGATCGCGGCCAAGGGCATCGGCATGACCATCGACACCCTCGGCCTGGTGCCGAGCACCAAGCTGCGCAAGCAGCTCAGTTGCATCGCCGAGGCGACCGGCGGGACGTACACCTCGGTCGAGCACACCGACGAACTCACCGACAAGGTCAACCAGTTGGTGGACCGGGCGGCCGACCCGGTGGTGACGCCGGTGGCCACCGAGGGCGCCGACTCCTGCGCGAAGGCGCCGACGCTGAAGTCCGGTCTGTACACGGACCGCGAGGAGTTCGGACAGCAGCGCTGGTACCGGGTGGACGTCAACCCGGGCCAGGAGCTGCGCACTTCGGTGAGCGTCTCGGCGGATCGGGCGATGAACCCGGACTACGGCCTGCTGCTGCGGGCGGTGACGACACACGGCCGGGAGATCGTGCGCGGCGAAGCCTCGGGCACAGGCCGCACGGACGTGATCTCGACGGGGCTGCGCTATCCGAAGGCCGAGAGCGACGACGAGGACGCCCCGGCCGAGGCCGTGTGCATCCAGGTGACCAACTCCTACTCGGCGGCGGCCGGGGTGAAGACCACGCCCGGTATGCCGGTGGAACTGACGGTCGATGTGGTCGACGCGCCCTCGAAGGCGAGCGACGTGGCCTCCTTCGGCCTCGGACGCGGCTGGTGGCTGCTCGGGCTGCTGGTGCTGGTCGGCTTCCTGGCCGGCGTGCTCTGGGGCTGGCTGTCCCGCTGGCGGCTCGCGGTCTGGAGGACCAACTGATGCGGATCACACGAGTGTTGGGCGCCGCCCTGCTGACGCTGGGCCTTGCCGCCTGGCCCGCCGCGGCCGACTCCACCCCGTCGCCGAGCGCGTCGGACGACAGC
The DNA here is from genome assembly GCF_053599215.1 of Streptomyces sp. NPDC001002. Lineage (NCBI taxonomy): Bacteria > Bacillati > Actinomycetota > Actinomycetes > Kitasatosporales > Streptomycetaceae > Streptomyces > Streptomyces sp. NPDC001002. The sequence continues at coordinate 48,494 of NZ_JBSFLV010000044.1, forward strand.
TCGGCGCCGACCTCGGCGGGCACGTCGTTCCGTACGGCGGCCGAGTTCGAGCAGGGCCAGCAGGCCACGGCCAGTGCCTCCACCGGCGACTACCTGTACTGGTCCTTCCCGGCTGACGCCGGTCAACGCCCCACCGTCAAGGCGACGGTGAAACTGCCGGACGCGCACGCCGCGCAGACCTGGCAGCTCGACGTGTACGACGGACTGCGCCGCCGTCAGGCCTGCCAGTACGGGGCGCAGAGCCGCACCGCCGCCCAGGGCGCGGCCTCGGTCGACCTGTCCTGCACGCTGCGGACCGTCCGCGCCTGGTCGGAGACCTGGGCGAACGACCCGCTGCCGGGCACGTACTACCTCCGGCTGACCGCGGTGAACCTCGCCACGGCCGACCTGGGTCTGCCGGTGAGCACCGAGGTGCGGGTCGACTCCAAGGACGTCGGCGGTTCGGCGGCGGTGGACGGCTCGCTGGCGAAGCCGCTGGTGCCGGGGATCGCGGTGACGTCCAACTCCGAGGACGGCGACGAGGATTCGTCGGCGTCCGCCGTGCTGTCCAGCATCGAGCCCGACGACGGCTGGTCCTCCGGCTGGTGGTCCGACCGCTGGGTGTGGACCGCGCTGGGCGGTGTGCTGGCCGCGCTGGCCGGCGTCGGCGGGTACGCGCTGACGCGCGGTTCGGGACGTCCGTCGCGGGTGCCGCCGGGCGCCTGACGGTACGTCAAGAGGCCCGCCGCACCTGGGGTACGGCGGGCTTCTTGCATGTTCAGAAACCCCGCGTACTCCGAGACCCCGCGCACTCGGAGCCCCCGCCGTATGCAGAGGCCCCCGCCGTATTGGGAAGTCCCCGTCGTTCTCAGAGGTCCCGCAGCACCTTCGCCAGCATGCCGTCCCCGGTCACCTCGATACGCCCACCCCGCACCGCGTCGGCCACGCTCAACTCCCCGCTGCCGACGGCCGCACCCGCCCCGGCGTCCAGCACCAGCCGCGCATCTGGCTCGCCGGGCGCGGGCCCGTCACCGTAGACCGGACCGTCCGCGGCACCGACGTACAGGTGGAAGTCGCCCTCCTCCAGCCGGACTTCGACGATCCCCTCCCCCAAGTCGCCCAGCTCCCGCAGGGACCGCAGCATCGGCAAGGCGAACCAGTGGGCGCGCACCGCGTCCGTGGGGCGCCGCTCGCCCAGCTCGGCCTGCCCCCACGCTCCGAGCGCTTGCAGCACCGGCAGCAACTCCCGTCCGCGCGGGGTGAGTTCGTAGACGTAGGCCGCGCCGGGCGGGGGGAGGCGGCGGCGGGTGGTGAGGCCGACGCCTTCCATGTCCTTCAGCCGGGAGGCGAGCACGTCGGTGCTCACGCCGGGCAGGTCGGCGTGCAGGTCCGTGTAGCGGCGCGGCCCTGCGAGCAGTTCCCGGACGATCAGCAGGGTCCAGCGGTCGCCCACGACGTCGAGGGCGCGGGCGGCGGAACAGTACTGGTCGTAGCTTCGGCGTGGTGACATGCGACGCAGTCTAGACATGTCGTTGGACTTTCCAAGCTCGAACTTGGTAAAACCAAGCAACACAAGTCACCGGAGAGGCGAGCGCGCATGGAGTTCCGGCAGTCGAACAAGCTCAGCGAGGTCTGTTACGAGATCCGCGGCCCGGTGATCGAGCAGGCCAACGCCCTGGAGGCGGCGGGCCACAGCGTGCTGCGCCTGAACACCGGCAATCCCGCCCTGTTCGGTTTCGAGGCGCCGGAGGAGATCCTCCAGGACATGATCCGGATGCTCCCGCAGGCGCACGGCTACACGGACTCGCGCGGCATCCTCTCCGCCCGCCGTGCCGTCGCCCAGCGCTACCAGGAGCGGGGCCTGGAGGTCGGCGTGGACGACGTCTTCCTCGGCAACGGCGTCTCCGAGCTGGTCTCCATGGCCGTACAGGCGTTGGTCGAGGACGGCGACGAAATCCTCATCCCCGCCCCGGACTTCCCCCTGTGGACCGCCGTCACCACCCTGGCCGGCGGCAAGGCGGTGCACTACCTCTGCGACGAACAGTCGGACTGGTACCCGGACTTGGACGACATGGCGGCGAAGATCACCGACCGCACCAAGGCCGTTGTCATCATCAACCCGAACAACCCCACCGGCGCGGTCTACCCGAAGGAGATCATCGAGGGCATCCTCGATCTGGCCCGCCGGCACGGCCTGATGGTCTTCGCCGACGAGATCTACGACCAGATCCTCTACGACGACGCCGTGCACCACTCGGCCGCCGCGCTCGCCCCCGACCTGGTCGTCCTCACCTTCTGCGGCCTGTCGAAGACATACCGCGTGGCGGGCTTCCGCTCGGGCTGGCTGGTGGTCACCGGACCGAAGCAGCACGCGAAGAACTACCTGGAGGGCCTGACCATGCTGGCCTCCATGCGGCTGTGCGCCAACGCGCCCGCCCAGTACGCCATCCAGGCCGCGCTCGGTGGCCGCCAGTCCATCCACGAACTGACCGCGCCCGGCGGCCGGTTGAACGAGCAGCGCAGCGTGGCCTGGGAGAAGCTGAACGAGATCCCCGGTGTGTCCTGCGTACGGCCCAAGGGCGCGCTCTACGCGTTCCCGCGTCTTGACCCCAAGGTGCACAAGATCCACGACGACGAGAAGTTCGTCCTGGACCTGCTGTTGCGGGAGAAGATCCAGGTCGTCCAGGGCACCGGCTTCAACTGGCCGACCCCCGACCACTTCCGCATCCTCACGCTGCCGTACGCGGACGACCTGGAGGCGGCGATCGGACGGATCGGGCGGTTCCTGAGCGGATACCGGCAGTAGTTGCCCTGTGCGGATACCGGCAGTAGTCGCGGCCCGTTTGCCGATTCGCGGTCGCGGCGGAAGGGGATGCCATAGAGTGCCGCCACTGATCTCGGGGATCGGGGGATGGGGGAACCCCAGATGTTCATGTCGCCTCGGCGTGCCGCGCGCACACCGTCGGACTTACGCAGCCGACTCGCGCCGCTGCTCCTGCTCCTCGTCGTCGTGGGCAGCCCGTGGGTGCAACGGCCGGTCAGCGACTACTACGTCCGGCACTACTACGTCCTGCTGACCGAGGACGGGCCCCGACGCTGGTTCGTCCAGGCGGTGTTCCTGCCGGACTGGGGGTATTCCCCCGACCGCTACGGCGGCGTCGGCTATCTGCTCGTGAACGACGCGGCCACCGTGCTGCTGCTCGCGGGCATCGTCTTCTTCACCTCGCGGCTGTCGGCCCGCCGGGGTCCCGGGGTGATCGGCTGTCTCCTCGCGGGCGTACTGGCCTCGGAGTTCGTGATGCTCCTGCAGTGCGCCCTGCCCGGCGCCTTCGTACCGGGCTCCTGGGACCTGGCATTCTCCGGCGAGTTGATGAAGAACCTGCTGCGCTCCGGCCTGATCTTCGGCCTTGCGGTCGGCGTACTGCTCGCCCTCCTCACCGCCCGTTCCCCAAGATCCCGTACCGCCAAGTCCGTCGACGCCACGAAGGCGTCGCTCCGTCGGAGGAACAAGGGAGGACTCGGTATGACGACCGCGCCGGGCTACATGCCGGTCGGGAGCGCACCGGGTGACGTCACCCGCTATCTGTGCGCCGCGGCCTACGTCGACGAGGGGTTCGCCGACCGGGTGGTGGAGGGTGTCCTGGCCGACGAGGCCAGCGCCGTGGCCCCCTCACCCGGCGTCGACCTGGTGGCGGTCGTACGCCACTGCCTGTCGGCCCAGGAGTTGCGGCACCAGCGCGATCTGCGGCTGGCGGCAGGCTTCGGGGCCGTGGCCCTGCTCGCGCCGCTGTGGCTCGTCTTCGTCATGGTGTTCCTGGCGGTCGCCCAACGAGGCGGCGTACAGCAGAGTTTCGCCACTCGCGGTCAACGCCAGCCCGACAGAAGGGTGTTGGCGAACACCGGGATCGCGGTCGGGGTGGCGGTGCTCTTCGCCTTCTACCTCGGTGCCGTCTTCTCGTCCCTGCCCGTGGGCGGCTTCGCGAGCTGGCTGCTCGGTGCCTATCTGGCCGGCGTGCCCGCCGTCCTCGCGTCCGTCGGCGCCGCGGGATTCGCGTACGCGACCGTCGTACGGCACGACCTCGACGTCGACCGGCTGCTGCGCACCACCATGACCCGCGAGACCTTCGCCCGGCAGCCCCGCCCGACCGTCCCCCGGCGCAAGTGGATCGCCGCGCGGCTGACGGCCATCAAGGAGGCGCGGGACGGCAACGTCACCCTCTACAGCGGCTACAGCCCCTTCATCGGCTACGCGGCGACCAGCGCCAAGTCGGCGCTCGCCGTACCGCTGTTGCCCGCCGAGGACCCCTCCGGGATCGGCCGACGCCCCACCGAGCCACGGCCGTTCACGGTCACCGAACTCGTCGGCCACGTACGCGAACAGCTCCATGCGGTGGCCGCGCGCGGCTCCGCCGACCGAACGCCGGCGGACTCGGTCTCCACCCCGGCCGCGGCTTCGGCCGACGGGGAGGGCCTCGGCTCCCTCGTGATCGAGGACCGGGTCTTCGCGAGCGGCACCGCCATCGGGGACGACGACCGGTTCATCAGAAGCACGACACTGGCCCCGGCGACCCGTCTGTCGCCCGAGGCCGTCGAGCGGATCATGCTGCGTCCGACCGGCACGGTCCGCCACTGGCTGGCCATCCATGTACCGCTGTGGGGCGGCGATGTCGTACCGAGCGTCTTCCTGCACTTCTCGACCCTGGGCAGGACGCTGCACCTGAACATCGACGTCCACGTGCTCGGTCCGGTGAACGCCGCGTACCACGTCGTGGACCGCCTGCGTGACCCGCTCACACCCGAACGGCGCCGGGGCCTCCTGGTGACCGCCTTCTCCCGCACCGGCCCGGCGTTCTTCGCCGCGCCGTTCCGGGCCCTGCGCCACGCCCGTTTCGAGAGCCGCCACAACCGCCGGATGTCCGACGAGATCAAGGCCATGGCGCAGGACCCGGTCTACGACTACGGCGCCCGACTCAGCGTCCGTGAGCTGGCGTTGAGCCCCGACTACCACAACTACTTCCAGGTCGTGGACGCCGAGCGGATCACATCCCTGGTGCAACGCCACACCTTCGCCGCGATCCGCGAGTTCCTCGACGCGCACGGCTACGACACCAACGACTTCCGCGCCCAGCAGCAGACCATCCTCAACCAGGGCCTCATCCAGCAGGGCGGGACGAGCATCATCGGCAACCAGGCGATCGGCACGGGCGCGACCGCCACGCAGAACATCCCGCAGCAGCCCGGCGGGACCGCCCTCAGCGCCGCCGGCGGTTCCGGCAAGTAGTCCGACGAGCAAGCAGGGGGTCCTGATGACACGCGACGACGACGGGCGACTCGATCCTCCCGTCAACAACGGAGTCGTGATCAACGGCGGCACGCAGTACGTGGGCAACCAGGCCGTGGGCCACGGCGCCCAGGCGTTCTCGGGCTCGGTCTCCTTCCAGCCCCAGGACGCCGAACAGTCCGCCCGTACGGCTCAACTCCTGGCCTACGTCGAGCAGTTGCTGACGGAACACCGCGCGGCCCTCGCCGACCCGGAGGCCACCACCAGGGAGCTGCGCCGCCTGCGCGAGGAACTGGAGGAGCCCGAACCGCAGCCGTCGGTCCTCCAGCGCGCCCTGGACCGCCTGAACGCGTTCGTCCAGCCGGTGACCCCGCTGGTCGTGGCGGTCGGCCAGCTCACCCAGTCGGTACAGGGGCTCCCCGGGCTGTCGGGGCACTGAGACCGCCGGCGCGGGGTCTCGGGGCGGGGCCGTCCGGCCCAGCCCGTCCTGCGGGTCCCCGGCACCCTGTGGCACGGTGCCGGTAGGCGAGCGGGAAGGGCGCGCACGTGGGTGATCTCTTTCTGGTCCGGCACGGGGAGACCGAGTGGTCCCGGTCCGGCCGGCACACGGGTTCGACGGACGTGCCCCTGACCGAGCACGGGCGGGAGGAGGCCCGGCGCCTGGTCCCGCTGATCCGCTCGCACCGCATCGGCGCCGCCTTCGTCAGCCCGATGCAGCGGGCCCGGGAGACGGCGGAACTGATCGGGGTGACCGACGCCCGGGTCGACGTGGACCTGCGCGAATGGGACTACGGCGGCTACGAGGGCGTCACGACCGTCGAGATCCAGCGCACCCGTCCGGGCTGGTTCCTGTTCACGGACGGCGTCGCACCGGGCCCGCCGGACCATCCCGGGGAGACCCCGGAACAGGTCGGGGCACGCGCCGACCGCGTGCTGGCCATGGTGGACGCGGCACACGCCAACACCGAGGGCGTCGTCCTCCTGGTGGCCCACGGCCACTTCCTACGAGTGCTCACGGCCCGCCGGCTGGGGCTCGCCCCGTCGGCCGGGGCGCTGTTCCAGCTGGCGACCGGGACGGTGTGCCGGCTGGGCACGGAGCACGGGCGACCGGTGATCTCGGGCTGGAACGTCCGGCCCCCGTCGTAGCCGCCGTACGACCCCACCGCCGGACCCCGGTCGTGATCGCCGTACGACCGCCCGGCCATACCCCCGTCGTAATCGCCGTACGACCGCACTGTCAGACCCCGGTCGTACGCTTCGAATGGACCGTCTCCCGACGGTCCGCCCATGACCGATCCCCGGGGAGGAGCACGCCGTGACACGACCGCCGACCGCCGCCCAGCGGCGTGTCATCGACGCCGCCGATCCCGTCACCGGACGCCTGAGAGGCACGGAGACCCAGCTCGCGACCCTGGTCAAGTACGGCCTCGCCTTCCGCCACCCGAGGCCACCGCACGACCACTTCCTCACTCCGGCCGGGCATCGCATACGGGAGTCGGAACCGACCGAGCCGCCACCGGCGTCGCCGCCGCCCGAGCCCGAGGCACCCGCCGCCACGGGCGTCTTCGCCGCGCGCGTCGGCGGTGAACCGGAGGGCGCGGTCACCTCGCCCGCCCGCACCCGCGAGGTGCACAGCGCCTGGCAGGGCCTGCTGGAGCTGCGCCGGATGACCAATCCGGACGGCTCCACGGACCGACCGTGCGGCTGGGAGCGAAGCCACCTGGTACCGGCCGCCGCACTCGCCCTGGAGGCGGCGGGGCACACCCCGGCGGGACCGGACACCGACGGCTACCGGGTGCGCGCGACCCCGCAGCCGGAAGCCGTCGCCGTGCACGAACCGAACCCCGAGGCGCTTCGAGCCTGCGCGGCCACGCTGGAGGGAGCGGGCTGGCAGGTCGGCGAGTACACGGAACCACGGACGAGGGCCCGCTATCTGCTGGCGTCACCGCGCCGGGTCTGAGAGAGACGCGCCGAGTCTGAGGGACACACGCCGCGTGCGAGGGGCGCGCATCGCGTGTGAGGGACGCGCACCGCACACCCCCCGCTCGACCGCCGAAGGCCTACCCGTCCACCAACTCCGGTGCGTGCTCGGTGTCGTACTTGGCGCGGGCGTCGGCGACGTAATGACGGTTGCGTTCCGCCCAGTCGGTGAGGCTCTGGAGGGTCTCGTGCAACTCGCGGGCCACCGGGGTGAGTTCGTACTCGACCTTGGGCGGGACGGTCGGGTGGACGGTGCGGGTGAGGAGGCCGTCGCGTTCCAGGTTGCGCAGGGTGACGGTGAGCATGCGGCGGCTGATGCCCTCGATGCCGCGCTCCAACTCGGTGAAACGGATGGGGCCGTGGGCCACCGCGACGAGGATCTGGACACTCCATTTGCCGGCGACCCTGTCAAGAACTTCGCGGACCGGGCACGCGTGCGCGTTCACTGCCTGGACGGTTACACCGGTGTTCCTCTGGGACATCGAACTGCCTCCTTATGCCTCTCCTCATGGTCACCGACGATGCACCCAGTTACAAGTCGTGCACTCAGTTACTCATCTGCGAGGAGAGCGAAGGTCATGTCGACCGAGATCAAGTCGACGGCACCGGCCGTGCCGTCCCGAACGTACTCCCGCTGGGCATCGCTCGTCGTCCTGTGCGCGGGAACGCTGATGACGATCCTGGACGGCAATATCGTCACCGTCGCCATGCCGGCCATCCAGAACGACCTCGGCTTCTCGGCGCCGGGACTCGCCTGGGTCGTCAACGCCTATCTCATCCCCTTCGGCGGGCTGCTCCTGCTCGTCGGCCGGCTCGGCGATCTCGTGGGCCGCAAGCGGATGTTCGTGACCGGGCTCGCCGTGTTCACCGCCGCGTCCGTGCTGTGCGGGGTGGCCACCGGTCAGGGCATGCTGATCGCGGCGCGTGCCGTGCAGGGTGTCGGCGGCGCGATGACGGCGGCCGTGGTGCTCGGCATGCTGGTCGCGCTCTTCCCCGAGCCGCGCGAACAGGCCCGCGCCATCGCGGTGTTCAGCGCGGTCGGCGCGGCGGGCGGGGCGCTCGGCACGTTCCTCGGCGGGGCACTGACCCAGGCCCTGAACTGGCACTGGATCTTCCTGATCAACCTTCCGATCGGCGCCGTCGCCCTCATCGCGGCCCTGCGCGTCCTCGCCCCCGAGCAGGGCGCAGGACTCGGCAAGGGCGCCGACTACCCGGGCGCCGTGCTGGTCACCGGCGCGCTGATGCTGGCGGTGTTCGTGATCGTCGGCTCCGGCGACCGCTCGCTCACCACCACGCTCCTCCTCGGCGCCCTGGCCCTCGCCCTGCTGCTGGCGTTCACGCTCCGCCAGGCCCGCGCCGCACGCCCGCTGCTGCGGCTGCGCCTGTTCCGCTCCCGGCTGCTGAGCGGCGCCAACGCCGTGCAGATCCTGATGATCGCGGCGATGTTCGGCTTCCAGTTCATCGGCGCGCTCTACGTCCAACGCGTCCTGGGATTCGGCGAGTTGCTGACCGGCACGGCCTTCCTGCCGGCGCCGGTCGCCATCGGCGTGCTGATGCTGGGTCTTTCGGCACGGACGATCGGCCGGTTCGGGCCGTACCGCGTGCTGCTGGCCGGGCTCGTCCTCGTCGTCGCCGGGATGGCGCTGCTGAGCCGGGCTCCCGACGACGGTTCGTACGCCGTCGACGTACTGCCGGCGCTCATGCTGCTCGCCGCCGGGTTCGCCGCCGCGATGCCCGCGCTGACCGGGCTCGCGATGTCGGGTGCGCGGGAGGAGGACGCGGGTCTGGCATCGGGACTCTTCAACACCACGCAGGTGGTGGGCGGTTCGCTCGGGCTGGCGGTGCTGTCGGTCCTGGCGGCCGACCGCACGGACACGCTCCTCGGCCGCGGCGAGGAACTGGTCGCGGCGACGGCCGCCGGATACCGGCTGGCGTTCGGCGTGGGAGCGGCGCTCGCGGCGGGCGCGCTGGTGCTGGCGGCGGCGGTGCTGCGACCGCCGCGGGACTGACCTGCGCGGCACCTCGCCGGAGGGGCGGCGGGACCCCCGTTCCCGCCGCCCCTCCGGCATTCATCGCCCGCCGGCAGCGCAGGGCTACGACACCCCGAACGCCTCCCGGTGATCCACCACCCACTCCCGGTACGTCCGCGCCGCCCGCCCCAGTACCTCCGGCACATCCTCGGTGACGATGTCGTTCCCGCCGTCCTGGATGAAGCGGGCGGCGATCACGAGAGCGTTCGCGTACGCCTCGCCCAGCCCGGCGGCGAGCATCTGCTCGCCCCGCTCCTCGGGCGACAGGTCGCGCAGCGGCACCGGGCGGCCGAGGATCTCGCCGAGAACGGCGGCCTGTTCGTGCGCGGAGAGCGTCTCGGGACCGGTCAGGGTGTACGTCCGTCCCGAGTGCCGTGGGTCGAGCAGCGCGGCGACCGCGATCTCGGCGATGTCCCGCGGATCGACGACGCCCTGCTTCCCCGCGCCCATCATGTTGAGCGCGGGCGTGCCTTCTTGGATGCTCGGCGCCCAACTCAGCGTGTTGGAGGCGAAGCTGGAGGGGCGCAGGATCGTCCACTCCAAGCCGCTCGCCTCGACCGCCTCCTCGCCGTGCAGATGCCAGGTGCCGAACGCGCCGACGCGCGGGCCGCCCTCGTCCGAGTGGTCCTCGCCCGCACCCAGACGGGGGTCACCCGTGCCGATCGAGGAGAGCTTCACGATCCGCCGTACGCCGGCCGCCTGCGCCGCCGCCACCAGTCCCCGGTCGTGCTCCACATCGTCCGGTCCGAACACGCCCACCAGGAACGCGGCCTCCGCTCCGGCCATCGCCGCCTCGACCGAGGCCCGGTCGCGGTGATGGCCCGGCACGGTCTCCACTCCTGCGGGCACCCGGGCCGCCGCCGGGTCCCGGCTCAGGGCGCGCACCTTCTCGCCACGCGCCGCGAGCTGTCGTACGACTTCACTGCCGATGGTGCCCGTGGCACCGGTCACAAGGATCATGTCCACCACGGTGGGCGGCGGGCACCCCGGATCTCTTGGAAATTCCGGCACGGTTCCGCGGCCCGCGGGGGTGTGCGGGGCGCCTACGGTGGAGGGGTGACGTATGCCGTGACCCGCCGGATCCTGCCCACGCCCGAGACGCTGCGCCCGTGGATCGCGGGCATCGGGACCGTGACGGTCGACGACGTGCCGACGGAGACGTTCATCCATCTCCCGGAGGCCGCCACCAAGGTGGTCATCCGCGGCGAGGCGCACGGCAACCGCAGCATCCTGGTCGTCGGCCCGCGCGCCCGCGCCTCGTACCACCGGGGCAAGCGCTTCATCTCCTGCGTGGAGCTGCGCCTCGCCCCCGGTCTCGTCCGCCCTCTGCTCGGCATCCAGGCCGTCGAACTCGTCGGCCGCGCGGTGCCGTTGGGCGACCTGCCCGGCACCCCGGCGCGCCAACTGGCGGCGGAACTACGCCGGTTGGATCCCGAGGAATCGCTTGCGCACCTCACCCAGGTGCTGCCGGAACGGCTCGCGTCCACCACGGACCGGGCGCGGACCGAGTTGGTGCGCGCGGGCGTCGACGCGATGTCGATCCGGTCCGGCCACGTCCCCGCGCAGGTCGGTGACGTGGCCCGCGAACTCGCCGTCAGCGAGCGGCAGTTGCGCAACCTGTTCGCCGAGGGCGTCGGCCTCTCCCCCAAGCACTACGCCCGCATCAACCGCGTCCGGACAGTACTCGACCACGCCGCCACCCGCCCCTGGGCCGACCTCGCGGCCGCCACCGGCTACTACGACCAGGCCCACATGACATCCGACTTCCGCACCCTGATGGGCGTCCCGCCCCGCTCGTACTTCACCGGCCGACTGCCGCAGGCGACGCCCTGCATGGCGCTCCCGCGGCTCTGAAAACCGGCTGCGGAGACGGCCTGGCGGCTGGGATGCTCCGGATCATGTCCGCACGACGCGTCAAGGCAAGTCTGTACATCTCCGTAGACATCGAGGCCGACGGCCCGATCCCCGGCCCCTACTCCATGATCAGTTTCGGTGCCGCCGTCGCCGGGGTGCAGGACGCCGACGGGTTCACGGTCGCGGATCCGGAGCGGCGGACCTTCTATCGCGAACTGCGGCCGATCAGCGAGGAGTTCGTGCCGGAGGCGTTGGCGGTCAGCGGCCTCGACCGGGAGCGGCTGCGGGCCGAGGGCGCCGAACCGGCCGCCGCGCTGGGCGAGTTCACCGAGTGGGTCCGTGAGGTGGGCGCGGAGGCCGGCGCGCAGCCCGTGATGTGCGGCTATCCGGCGTCGTACGACTGGACCTTTCTGTACTGGTACTTGATCCGCTTCACCGGTTCGAGTCCCTTCGGGCACTCGGGGTGCCTGGACATGAAGACGCTGTACGCGACCAAGGCGGGGGTGCCGCTGCGGGCGGTGGCGAAGGGCACGATGCCGCGCCATCTGCTGTCGAGGCGCCGGCACACGCACCACGCGCTGGACGACGCCGTCGAGCAGGCCGAGCTGCTGGCCAACCTCATGGCGTGGCAAGGAAGTTCACCCACCACCTCGCAGTGACGCCCCTGGCTCAGTGCGCTGCCGCGATCTCCTCGCCCGCCTCCATCGGATGGGTCACGTCCTGTGCGTCCCGCCGCGTGCCCAGGTGGTTGAAGAGCAGGTTCAGTACGACGGCGGCGACGCAGCCCGTCGAGATGCCGGAGTCGAGGACGATCCGCACGGTCTCCGGGAAGGCGTGGTAGAAGTCCGGCGCCGTGATCGGGACGATGCCGACGGCCAGGGATACGGCGACGATCAGGACGTTGTTGTCCTTGTCGAGGCCCGCCCGGACGAGGGTCTGGATGCCGCTCGCGGCGACCGAGCCGAAGAGGACCACGCCTGCGCCACCGAGGACCGGGCGCGGTACGACGGCGATGAGCGAGGCCGCCATCGGACACAGGCCCATCAGGACCAGGAAGCCGCCGCCGGTCGCGACGACGAACCGGCTGCGGATGCGGGTCATGGCGACCAGGCCGATGTTCTGCGCGAAGGCGCTGCACATGAAGCCGTTGAAGAGGGGGCTCAGCGCCGAGCCGAGCGTGTCGGCGCGCAGGCCCGCCGCGATGGTCCGTTCGTCCGCCGGGCGTTCGACGATCTCGCCCAACGCCAGCATGTCCGCGGTGGATTCGGTCATCGACACCACCATCACCACGATCATCGACACGATCGCGGCGAGCTGGAACTGCGGCGCCCCGAAGTGGAACGGCGTCGGGAAGCCCACCACGTCCGCGTCGGTGACCGGGCCGAAGTCCGTGACGCCGAACGGGATCGCGACCAGCGTGCCCGCGACCAGGCCGAGCAGTACGGCGATCTGCTTGACGAAGCCGGTGGTGAAGCGGCGCAGGAGCAGGACGATGAGCAGGGTCAGGCCCGCGAGGCCCAGGAATTTCGTCGAACCGTAGTCGTCCGCCGCGGGGTTGGGGCCCTGTGCCCAGCCGAAGGCGACGGGCAGCAGGGACACGCCTATGAGCGTGATCACCGTGCCGGTGACCACCGGCGGAAAGAAGCGGATCGCCTTGCTGAAGAAGGGGGCCGCGACGAAGCCCAGCAGGCCGGCCACCATGACCGCGCCGAAGATGATCGGCAGCGCGTCGGACTTGTCCTCGGTGGAGGCGACGATCGCGGTCATCGGGGCGACGCCGGCGAAGGTGACGCCGTTGACGAACGGCAGCCGGGCGCCGATCTTCCAGATGCCGAGCGTCTGGAGGAAGGTGGCGAGTCCCGCGGTGAAGAGGCAGGCGCCGGTGAGGAAGGTCAGTTCGGTGCCGGAGAGGCCGATGGCCGCCCCGACGATGAGCGGCGGGGCGACGACTCCCGCGTACATGGCGGCCACGTGCTGCAGACCCGTGGTGGCCATCTTGAGGGCGGGCAGCTTCTCATCGACGGGATGTACTGGGGGTTGGGTGACGGGATGGGTGGTCACGGCGGCTCCTCCGGGCGGGTAACACGTCGGCTCTGACGTGGGTTTCAGGAGGTGATGCGCGGTCGTGCGGGACCGGGACGGAACCCAACAAGGGGAAGGGGCAGGACCGTTCCGGGGCGCACACCTGCGTGCACGCCCCGGCCACGGCCACCGGACGAGGGCCGTCCCCCTCGACCGGAGATCTGGAACAACGGCCCGCCGACTGGTCGACCGGCCAACAGGTCAGCCCTGCGCGGCGATCCGCGCCAGGCGCTGGGCCTCCGCCCGCGTGGAGCGGGCGATGGCGTCCTCGTCGACATGCAACAGGCGGCCCTGCTCGACGATCTGACGACCGTTCACGAACGACGCGGTGACCGGGGCCGCCGCGCCGAAGACCAGCGCGGTCACCGGATCGGCGATGGACGCATGGGCGAGGGTGTCCAGCTTCCACAGCACCAGGTCGGCCAGCTTGCCGGGCTCCAGGGAGCCGATCTCGGCGGCGCGGCCCAGGACTTGGGCACCGCCGTACGTGCCGAGGCGCAGCGCCTGCCGGGCGTTGAGGGCGGCCTCGCGGTGGGCGCCGAGGCGGTTGATGAGGAGGGCGTTGCGCAGTTCGGTGTGGAGTTCGCCGGACTCGTTGGAGGCGGTGCCGTCGACGCCGAGGCCGACCGGGACGCCGGCGGCGAGCATGTCGGGGACGCGGGCGATACCGGCCGCGAGCCGGGCGTTGGAGGAGGGGCAGTGGGCGACGCCGGTCTTCGTCCGGGCGAAGGCGGCGATGTCGGAGTCGTTCATGTGGACGCAGTGCGCCATCCACACGTCCTCGCCGAGCCAGCCGGTGGACTCGAAGTAGTCGGTCGGACCCATGCCGAACAGCTCCTTGCAGAACTGCTCCTCCTCGACCGTCTCCGACCCGTGCGTGTGCAGCCGTACGCCGAGCCGGCGGGCCAACTCGGCGCCCTCACGCATGAGTTCGGTGGAGACGGAGAACGGCGAGCAGGGCGCGACGGCGACCTGGGTCATCGCGTCGAAGGAGGCGTCGTGGTGCTCCCGTACCGTCGCCTCGGTCGCGGCGAGGGCGCCCTCCAGGGTCTCGACGGCGAAGTCCGGCGGCAGCCCGCCGTCCTTCTCGCTGCGGTCCATGGAGCCGCGGGCCAGCGTGAAGCGGACGCCCATCTCGCGGGCGGCCCCGATGATGGCGCCGGAGAGGTCGCCGGAGCCCTTGGGGAACACGTAGTGGTGGTCCAGCGCGGTGGTGACACCGCCACGGGCCATCGTCGCGAGGGAGCCCTGCGCGGCGGCGCGGACCATCGGCTCGTCGATGCGCGCCCAGGTCGGGTACAGGGCGACGAGCCAGTTGAAGAGGTTGTGGTCGGTGGCCAGGCCCCGGGTGATCCACTGGTAGAAGTGGTGGTGGGTGTTGACCAGGCCGGGGGTGACCAGGTGACCGGTCGCGTCGATGCGCCGGACCACGTCCGTGAGCCCCTCGGGCGCCTTGCCGGCACCGAGCGACTCGATGCGGTTGCCGGCGATGACCACGTACCCGGTGGCGTACTCGGTGTCGGCGGCGTCCACTGTCGCGATCGCGCAGTTCTCGATGACGACGCGCTGAACCATCGTTACCATCGTTCGTCTCAACTTCCTTGATTCTGGGCCGGGTTCGCGTCAGAGGTTGGTGAGGTCCACCGGGATCTTCGGCTCGACGCCGTCCCGCAGGATCGTCGCCTCGATCAGCCCGTAGGGACGGTCGGCGGCGAAGTACACCTCGTTCTCGTTCTTGAGCCCGAACGGCTCCAAGTCCACAAGGAAATGGTGCTTGTTGGGGAGCGAGAAACGCACCTCGTCGATCTCGCTGCGGTTGTTGATGATCCGCGAACCCATTTGGTACAGGGTCTGCTGGAGCGAGAGCGAGTACGTCTCGGCGAAGGCCTGGAGCATGTGCTTCCTCACCTGCTCGTAGGACTTCTCCCAACTCGGCATCTTCTCCTCGTCGTCGGACCAGTTGAAGCGCCAGCGGGCGGAGACCTGGGTGGCCAGGATGCGGTCGTAGGCCTCGGGCAGCGTCGTGTACTTGTCCTTGACGTAGCCCCAGAACTCGGAGTTGGTCGAGTTCATCACGACCAGGTCCTTGAGCCCGGAGATGACCTCCCACGACTCACCGTCGTAGGTGATCTGGGTGACCCGGGTCTCCTGACCCTTGCGGACGAAGGAGTGCTTGACCTCGTCGGCGCCGATGAACTTCGAGTTGGCGTCGGAGGTCTCGATCCGCTCCCAGGCGTACTCCTCGATGCGGATGCGCGCGGTCTTGATCGGCTCCTGCGAGGTCACGAAGTGCCGGGCGAGGTGGATGCCGAACTGCTCGGCGGACTCGATGCCGTGCTCCTTGGCGAACGCGTACACCGTGTTCTTGGTGGTGTCGGTCGGCAGCACGTTGGCGTTCGAGCCGGAGTAGTGGACCTCGTCCATGTCGCCGCTCAGCGACACGGACACGTTGAGGTCCTTGATGTGGTGGGTGGCGCCGTCCCGCGTGATCTTGACGACTCGGTTCTCGGCCTTGCCGTACTGGTTCTGTCCAAGAATCGTGGGCATGTCTGCTAGCTCCCTCGGTATACGGAGTAGCCGAACGGGTTGAGCAGCAGCGGTACGTGGTAGTGCTCGCCGGGCTGCACGGCGAAGGTGATCGCCACTTCCGGGAAGAACACTCCGCTCGCACCGCTGTCCCGATTCGCGGGGGCGTCCTGCTGCGCATCGGCTTGCTTCTTTTCGAAATACGGCTCCACGGCGAAATCGAGCCGTACGTGTGTGGTGCCCTCCGGCAACGCCGGCAGGTCCTTGCACCGCCCGTCCACGTCGGTCGCGGACCCACCCAGCGGCTGCCACTCCCCCAACGGGCCGCTGCGCGCGGCGAGTTGGACGGCGACACCCTCGGCGGGACGGCCGACGGAGGTGTCCAGGATGTGGGTGGACACGGAGGCGGTGGTGCTCGTGCTCATGCCTGCTCTTCCTGTACGAGGTTGCCGAGCCGGATGCGGTTGATCTTGCCGAGTTCGACGCGGACGATCTCGCGCTCCTGCTCGGGCGAGTTGCCGATCCGCTCCTTGACCGCGTCCCGCATCTGCTCGCCGGTCCGACCGGTGGCGCAGATGAGGAAGACATGGCCGAACCGCTCCTGGTAGGCCAGGTTCAGTTCCAGCATCTCCGCCTTGAGCTCCTCGGAGGCGCCCGCCATGCCGCGCTGCTCCCGGCTGGAGGTCGGGTCGCCGGGCTTGGGCCGCCCGATCGGCGGGTGCCCGGCCATCGCCTCGGCGAGGTCCTCGGTAGTCAGGTCGGCCATGGCCGAGTCACTCGCGGAGTAGAGCTCCTCGGGACCGGCGTACGGCCGGGCGGCCAGCAGCCGCTTCGCCCACGCCGTCGAGGCGCACGCCTCATGGAGGGCGGCGAAGGCCGCGTGCTCCTCCAGGGCGTTGAACCGGGCGAGCCCCGGGGGCGTGGAAGTCGACGTCACGGGTGCCTCCGTAGCCGCGGAACGGCCTTCGTGCTGAACGGGCTGGGCGACAGCTAACGCCTCCACGCGACACCACGTCAACACTTTGTTGAAAATTCGGAGTAACAAGTGGGCCGAGCGGTTCAGCTCTCCTTCTCGCGGTTGAGGTAGTTGTAGACGGTGAAGCGGCTCACCCCGAGCGCGCTCGCGACGGTCTCCACGCCGTGCCGTACCGAGAAGGCGCCGCGCGCCTCCAATATCCGTACGACCTCCTGCTTGGCCTTGCGGTCCAGCTCCGCCAGCGGCTTGCCCTGCTTGCGCTCCATCGCGGCCAGGATGTGGTCCAGCGAGTCGGCGAGCTGCGGCAGGCGTACGGCGACCACGTCCACGCCCTCCCAGGCGAGCACGACGTCGTCGACTCCCGCCTCGTCCGGCGGGACCATCTCCCCGCCCATGGCGTCGACCAGCGGCTTCACGGCCGTGATGAAGGGCTCGTCCCCGGTGCCGGTCACGCGTCGCCCTCCCCGATCACGTTGACCTGCAGCGAGATCCGGGTGGCGCCGGCCTCCAGCGTCTTGCGCAGCAGCGCGTCCACAGCGGTGAGTACGGCGTCGGAGGCGCCCTCCGCCGTGTTGCCGAACGGCCCGACGTCCACCGCGTCCAGCTCACCGGCCTCGATGACCTCACGGGCGACGACCGCGTGCGCGGGTGCCTCGTCGAGGTCGAAGGGTTCGGTGGTGAACTCCACTCTCAGTCGCATACTGCCCCCAGACACGTTCCTGACCTGCGTGACTCAGGGCACCGGCGACGCCGGTCGGTCCGCCCGTGGGCGACTCTAACGGACCGGGGGATCAGCTCGCCGGGTACACGACAGCGGACGGTTCCTCACTGCGCAGGAACACAAGGCTGCCGATCACCCCCAGCAGCACCACACCGGCGTTCACCGCGACGGCCACCTTCAGGCCACCGAGGACGGCCGCGGGCCCGGTCCCCGTCATCGCCGCCGTCGCCACCGCGCTCATCACCGGCGTGCCCACGGTGATGCCGATCTGCTGGGTCATCGTGGCGAGCCCGGTGGCCAACCCCTGTTCCCGGTCGGCCAGACCCGACGTGGCGGTGACCATGAAGCCGACGATGACCAGCATGTTGCCGACTCCTCCCAAGAAGGTGCCGGCCAGCAGCAGCCACAGCCACGAGCGGTCGACGCCGAGGCCGAGCAGCGCGGCGGTCGCGGCGGCCTGCACGAGTCCGCCGTAGACCAAGGTCCACCGGCTGCCGAACCGGCCGATGACCCGAGGTGCCGCGAGACCGCCGAGGACCGTGCCGAGGCCGAGCACGCCGAAGCTCAGGCCCGCGGCCAGCGGGGAGAAACCCAGCACCTCCTGGAGGTAGAGGGTCAGCAGGAAGACCAGGGACGTCTCGGTCAGGAAGGCGACCAGTCCGGCGACGTTGCCCCAGGCGACGGACCGCCTGCGGAGCACGCCCGGCGGCACCAGCGGAGCGGCGGCCCGGCGCTCCACGGCGAGGAACCCGAGCAGCAGGACCGCGCCCAGGCCCAGCGCCCCCAGCGCGAACGGCGAGCCCCAGCCGCGCTCACCCGCCTGCGTGATGCCGAGTACGACGGCCAGCAGACCCAGCGTGACGGTCACCGCGCCGGGCAGGTCGAGGCGCGGGCGTTCGGCGGGTCGGGACTCCTTGACGACCGCGGGGGCGACGACCAGGACGGCGAGGGCGACGGGGATGTTGAGGAAGAACGCCCACCGCCAGGACAGGAGGTCGGTGAGCAGGCCGCCCAGCATCGCTCCGGTGGTGAACCCTGCTGACATGAGCGCCCCGTTGAGGCCGAGCGCCCGTTCCCTCAGCGGACCCTTCGGGAACGACGTGGTCAGCAGGGACAGGCCCGCCGGGGTGACCGCCGCGGTCGCGAGGCCTTGCAGGACGCGGGCCGTGATCAGCGTCTCCGGGCTCTGCGCGAGGCCGCCCAGCAGGGAGGCGGCGGCGAGCACGGCGAGGCCGCCGAGGAAGATCCGCCGACGCCCGAACAGGTCCGCGACCCGGCCGAAGAGCAGGGTGAACCCGGCCGCGCACAGCGCGAACGCGGTGCCGATCCACTGAAGATGCGCCAGCGAGAAGTCCAGGCCCTCGCCGATCACGGGCAGCGCCACGTTCAGGATGGAGAAGTCGACCGCCAGCATGAACTGGGCCGCGAGCAGCAGTACCAGGACCAGCCGGAGCCTGGGGGTGAGGACGCTCGGCCCGGTGCCGGCCGCCCTCGTGTCGGTGACGGTCATGACGTCGTGTTCCTTCCTCACGGCGATCTCGCGGTGATCGCGCGGTGATCGCGCGGCGATGAAGGAAAGGCTCGTCCGCCGCCGACTGCCCAGCCAGCACCCGGAGTTGGGCAGGCGGCGCAAGGGTGGTCACGGCATGACCACCCTCACGGATCCCGTTCGCGGGCGGTCACCGGCATGATGGAGAGGCGGCACCCGCACCGAGGAGGCAGGCATGGACACCCGGTCCGAGCTGGGCGAGTTCCTCAGATCCCGTCGGGCCGCGCTGCGCCCCGAGGAACTCGGCCTCACCCCGCACCCGACCCGCCGCCGGGTCACGGGGCTGCGGCGCGAGGAGCTGGCCACGCTGGCGGGCGTCAGCATCACCCACTACACCCGCCTCGAACAGGGCCGCGCGAAGGGCGTCTCGGACTCGGTCCTGTACGCGATCGCCCGCACCCTGCGGCTCGGCGCCGACGAGACCGCCCACCTGCTCGCCCTCGCCCGCCCCGCCGACGCGTCCGCACCCCGGCAACCCGCACCGCCCCGCGCCGAACACGCGAGCACCTCGGCCCGTCAGCTGATCGCCGCCATGACCGACGTACCGGCCCTGGTCCTGGACCGCCGAGGTGACGTACTCACCTGGAACCGGCTCGGACACGCCCTGCTCGCCGGGTGGTTGGCGCCGGACGGGCCCGAGCGGCCAGGAGCACGCCCGAACCTCGTACGGATGCTGTTCCTCGACGAGCGGTACCGGGCGCTGTACGAGGATCCGGAGACGGAAGCCGAACTGGCCGTCGCCTCCCTGCGGTTGGTGGCGGGGCGGCATCCCGACGACCGTGCCCTCGCCGCGCTGGTCGGTGAACTGTCCATCCAGAGTGCCGAGTTCGCCGCTCTATGGTCCCGGCATCCGGTGCGCACCTGCACCTCGGGCACGAAGCGGCTGCACCACCCGACGGTCGGCGCGCTGGAACTCGCCTTCGAGAACCTCTGCATACCCGGCACCTCCGGGCAGCGCCTGATCGCCTACACGGCCGCCCCTGACTCCCCCTCGGAAGCCGCGCTGCGCCTGCTGAGCAGCCTGACCGCGCCCACGGCCACCACGGGCCAGGCCTGACCCACCACCTCGTACGACGACCCACGGCTTCCCTGACGTGGGCGCCTTCGTGCGCCCTGCCCCCTTGACAAGCCTCACTCCTCGACGGCAATCTTCCATTAAGCAGAAACAATATTCCACCATACGGAACTTCACTTTGGACCTCGACACGGAAGGGAGCGCGGCCCCCATGGGATTCACAGACCAGCGCTTCAACGTCAACCTGTCGATCCTCTTCACGGAACTCCCGCTCCTGGAGCGCCCCGCGGCCGCCGCCGCGGCGGGCTTCACCGCGGTCGAGCTGTGGTGGCCCTGGGTCGACTCCCCCACTCCCGAGCAGGCCGAACTCGACGCCCTGAAGAAGGCGATCGAGGACGCGGGCGTCCAGCTCACGGGGCTCAACTTCTACGCCGGACAGCTGCCGGGTCCCGACCGCGGCGCCCTGTCGATCCCCGGCGAGGAGTCGGAGCGGTTCCGCGCGAACATCGACGTGGCCGCGGACTTCGCCCACTCCCTCGGCACCGGGGCGCTCAACGCGCTCTACGGCAACCGCGTCGACGGCGTCGACCCGGCGGAGCAGGACGCGCTCGCACTGGAGAACCTGGTCCTCGCGGCCCGCGCCGCCGACAGGATCGGCGCGATCCTCCTGATCGAGGCGCTCAACAAGCCCGAGTCGCCGCTGTATCCACTCGTCAGCGCCCCCGCCGCCGTGGGAGTCGTCGACAAGGTGAACGCCGCGACCGGCCTCGGCAACGCCAAGTTCCTCATGGACCTCTACCACTTGGCGAGGAACGGCGAGGAACTCCCTTCGGTGATCGAGCAGTTCACGGCGAAGACCGGACATGTGCAGATCGCCGACAACCCGGGACGCGGAGCGCCGGGCACGGGGTCGCTGCCCCTCGAAGACCTCCTCGACCAACTGAAGAAGGCGGGTTACGACGGCTGGGTCGGCTTGGAGTACAAGCCCGGCGACCGCCCGAGCGCCGAGGCCTTCGACTGGCTGCCCCGCTGATCCCCTTCCCGAAAGGCCCTCACCCATGAGCAACGCACTCCCCAAGATCGCCTGGATAGGCCTCGGCATCATGGGCTCCCCCATGTCCGAGAACCTGATCAAGGCGGGTTACGACGTCACCGGCTTCACCCTGGAACAGGACAAGCTGGACCGGCTGACCGCCGCCGGCGGCACGGCCGCCGGTTCGATCGCGGAGGCCGTGCGGGACGCCGACGTCGTCATCACGATGGTGCCCGCGTCCCCGCAGGTCGAGGCGATCGCGTACGGCCCCGACGGCATCCTGGAGAACGCGCGCTCCGGCGCCCTGCTGATCGACATGTCCTCGATCACCCCGCAGACCTCGGTGGACCTGGCAACAGCCGCCCGGGACAAGGGGATTCGCGTGCTCGACGCCCCCGTCTCCGGCGGTGAGGCGGGCGCGATCGAGGCCGTGCTGTCCATCATGGTCGGCGGCGGACAGTCCGACTTCGAGGAGGCCCAGCCGATCTTCGACGCGCTCGGCCGGACCATCGTGCTGTGCGGTCCGCACGGCTCGGGCCAGACCGTGAAGGCCGCCAACCAACTGATCGTCGCCGTGAACATCCAGGCGTGCGCCGAGGCCGTGGTCTTCCTGGAGAAGTCGGGCGTGGACCTCGCGGCCGCCCTGGACGTCCTCAACGGCGGGCTCGCCGGCTCCACCGTGCTGACGCGGAAGAAGGACAACTTCCTCAACCGCGACTTCAAGCCGGGCTTCCGGATCGACCTGCACCACAAGGACATGGGCATCGTGACCGACGCGGCCCGCAACGTCGGCGCGGCCCTGCCGGTCGGCGCCGTGGTGGCCCAGCTGGTCGCGAGCCTGCGAGCGCAGGGCGACGGCGGGCTCGACCACTCGGCGCTGCTGCGCGCCGTCGAGCGCCTCTCCGGCGCGCAGCTCTGATCCAAGGGCCCAGCCCTGGTTCAAGGACCGAACCCTGATCCAGGGGCCGAACCCTGATCCAGGGGCCCCACAAGCTCCGGGCGGCGCCGACGCCGACAACTGTCCTGTCGCGCCCAGGCGAGGCGCCGCCCGGATACCAACTCCACCTGTTCAAGACGTTGTTGAGGATTGCCCACCATGTCGAAGCGCGCGCTCACCGCGCCGACTCTCACCACAGAGTCCGGCGCCCCGGTCGCCGACAACCAGAACTCCGCCTCCGCCGGCATCGGCGGCCCGCTCCTGCTCCAAGACCAGCACCTGCTGGAGAAGCTCGCGCGCTTCAACCGCGAGCGCATCCCGGAGCGAGTGGTGCACGCCCGCGGCTCGGGCGCGTACGGCTACTTCGAAGTGACCGACGACGTAAGCGACTTCACGCACGCGGACTTCCTGAGCACCGTCGGAAAGCGCACCGAGCTGTTCCTGCGCTTCTCCACGGTCGCCGACTCGCTCGGCGGCGCGGACGCGGTGCGCGACCCGCGCGGCTTCGCGGTCAAGTTCTATACGGAGCAGGGGAATTACGACCTCGTCGGGAACAACACCCCGGTGTTCTTCATCAAGGACCCCGTCAAGTTCCCGGACTTCATCCACTCGCAGAAGCGCGATCCCTTCACAGGCCGTCAGGAGCCGGACAACGTCTGGGACTTCTGGGCACACGCCCCCGAGGCCACGCACCAGGTGACCTGGCTGATGGGCGACCGCGGCATCCCGGCGTCGTACCGCCACATGAACGGTTACGGCTCGCACACCTACCAGTGGACGAACGCCGAGGGCGAAGCCTTCTTCGTCAAGTACCACTTCAAGACCAACCAGGGTGTGCGCAGCCTGAGCAGCGAGCAGGCGGCCGAGATCGCGGGCAGGGACGCCAACTCGCACCAGACGGACCTGCTGCAGGCCATCGAGCGGGGCGTCAACCCGTCCTGGACGCTGTACGTGCAGATCATGCCGGCGGCCGAGGCGGCGGAGTACCGCTTCAACCCGTTCGACCTGACCAAGGTCTGGCCGCACCGGGACTACCCGCTCCGGCGCGTGGGCCGCCTGGTCCTCGACCGCAACCCGGACAACGTGTTCGCCGAGGTCGAGCAGGCGGCGTTCTCACCGAACAACTTCGTTCCCGGCATCGGTCCTTCGCCGGACAAGATGCTCCAGGGCCGCCTGTTCGCGTACGCGGACGCCCACCGCTACCGCCTCGGGGTCAACCACACCCTGCTCGCGGTGAACGCCCCGAAGGCGACGACCGCCCGCAACTACGGCCGCGACGGCCTGATGGCGGTCAACTCCCAGGGCCGGCACGCCAAGAACTACGAGCCGAACTCCTACGACGGCCCGGTCGAGACCGGCCGCCCGCTGTCCGCCCCGCTCGCGGTGACCGGCTACACCGGCACCCACGAGGCGCCCCGGCACACCAAGGACGACGACTTCTTCCAGGCGGGCGAGCTGTACCGCCTGATGTCCCAGGACGAGAGGTCCCGGCTCGTCGCGAACATCGCCGGCGGCCTCTCCCAGGTCTCCCGCGACGACGTCATCGACAAGAACCTCGCGCACTTCCACGCCGCCGACCCCGAGTACGGCCGGCGCGTGGAAGAGGCGGTCCGCGCCCTGCGCGAGGACTGAGCCCCCGGCTGTGTCCGAACGGGCGGCCCGGATGAGGGGTGGCCGTACGGACAGGACACGGTGCGGGTAGGGCGAGGACCGCGGCGGAGCGCGAGCCAGTGCGGTGGTGAAGGACCCGGAGCTCCATCTCGACCAGAGGGACGGAGCGCCCCGGTTCCATCGCCTCCGCCGCGGTCCCAGCCCGATATGAACTCCAGCCACAGAGCGCGAAGGCGCCGGACGCGAACGATCCCGCATCCGGCGCCTTCGTCATTTCCGGGTGCGCCGCCACCTCTTCCCCAGCACCCTGAGGTCATGGCACATCCAACCGAGAACCCGCACATCGTCGTCCACGCGCCCGCTCTGGACGGCTCCCGGCGTGTGACCTCGGGTGACGAGACGCTGGGCATCGCGACCCACATCGACGACGTCGCCGAGTTCCTGCGACTGGCCGATCACTACGTCACCGACGTCGAAGGCAGCGAGCTCATCGAGTGGCAGGGCGGTGGCCCCGAGGACTGGCCGGGGCTGTCGGAGCATCACGAATCCGAGCATCACAAAGGGGCATGACCGTGCGCGTACGCCTGCGGACGTAGGACGTCCCATCTGGAGACGTAGGACGTCTACGCAATCCTCAAATCAAGCTCTGAATATTGTTCAAGATGCTTCAACCACCCGCAGGGATGGGCACATTCTGGTCACGCGTGAGGCCCGCCGACACGGGGGCGGCGGGCCTCATACGTACCTGACGGGTGGGTCAGACCTTCAGCGTCCTGATCGACGTGGGCGCGTGCCCCGGCTCGGTCGCGATCTCCTCGAACTCGACGACGTTGGAGATGTCGTTCGTGGTCGACATGGAGATGTTGGTGACGCGCTCCAGGACGGCCTCGACGACCACCGGGACCTGGAACTGAGCGGCGAGCTTCTTCGCCTGCTCGAAGGCCGCGCCGAGTTCGGCCGGGTCGGTCACCCGGATCGCCTTGCAGCCCAGGCCCTCGGCGACCTTGACGTGGTCGACGCCGTAGGCCCCCAGTTCGGGCGAGTTGATGTTCTCGAACTCCAGGTTGACCTGGAAGTCGATGTCGAACGCGCGCTGCGCCTGGCGGATCAGGCCCAGGTAGGCGTTGTTGACCAGCACATGCACGTACGGGATCTTGTGCTGCGCGCCGACCGCCAACTCCTCGATCAGCCCCACGGCTTCAGCGCCGGGGGCCAGGCATGAGGTAGAGTGAGCGGGCATTCGACACCGGCTCAACCGGCGTCTTACGCGGGTGTAGTTTAGT